>JBOGZH010000281.1:0-6460 GCA_050697095.1 Solirubrobacterales bacterium | reverse complement strand
CCTTCTTCGCCGCCCAGCTGTCGTCCTCGCGGTGCCACAGCCAGACCGACGCGGACAGGTCCTCAACGCTGATCACCACCCCGACGAAGCCCCAGGTCTTGCGCGGGTCGTGAGCGGGCCTCACCTCGAGCACCATCTGGTGCTCGTCGCCGAGATCGACGCGCTGGATCAGCCTGCCCTCGGAGAGGCTCCAGAAGTCGAGGTGGTGGCCGAACCGCTTTCCCAGCAGGTCCTCGGGGTTCAACCCGTCCTCGATCATCGACGGGGTCCCCCACTCCGAGGTGATGGCCACGTCCTCGTTCAGGTGCCACCAGACGTCGTACGCGAAGTGCTGCCCGCCACGGTCGGTCTCCCAGGCGCCGGTGACCTCGAAGGTGTCGTGGTCGATCAGCGCCACCCCGCCCGGGCCGTCACCCCCGTCGGCAGCGCCAAGGTTGGACATGAAGATGCCGCCCGGTCCGCAGTGCACGGTGTGCGGGCGGGAGTAGCCGGCCTTCTCGGCGAGCTCCTCGGGCTCGATGGTGCGCACCACCTGCGGCTGCCGGGGGTCGGCCCCGGTATCGAGCACGTAGGTGCGCGACGAGCGCAAGCCCGGCACGATCAGGTAGCGCCGCTCGAGCGCGCCATCGTGGCCCTCGTGGCACAGGGCGCTGGAGCAGGCGTTCCAGCCGAAGTGATGCAGCTCGTTGCCCCCGGTCGGCAGCTCCGTCCAGCCGACCACCTCGCCGTAGCTGGGCGACCCGGGGTCGCAGTCGACCACCGTCATGGCGTCATGCTGCTCGCCGGTCGGGTCGAACGCCGCGACGTAGGCGAGCCGCTCAGGCGGCGCGGCGACGGCGGCGGCGGGGGACCGATAGAACGTGGGGTCCGTGGTCTCCGGCATGGAATCTCCCTCGTGATCCTTGCAGCGGGTCCGTGAGCCGGATTCTACGCCCCGCCCGCAAGCCTTACCGGCGAGCTCAGCCGGCGTCGAGGCAATCCGGCGCTGGCTGCGCTGTCGCTTATCGCGCGAAGGCGTGCAAGCGCGCTTGAAGCGGCGATTGGACTGTTTTTCACCCTGGAGACTGGAAAACCGTCCAGTCGATGGGAATCCGGGCTCGCGCCCGCCTTCGCGTGAATGCGGCGCTGCTGCTCCTCGCGCAGAGGAGGAGCGGCCAGACTGCCTCGGGCGGTTGTTGCTCCTCGTCCAAGGCGGCGTGTTCCGCTCGGGTGGATCGGACTATTCGGAGTGAAGCTGGAAGACGGTGACGGGGACCGTGAAACGCTCCAGCACCTTGTCGAGCAACCCATGCTCCTGCCAGCCGGCGCGTTCATCCGAGCGCAGGCCGATCAGGATGTGGTCCGGCGCAAACTCAGCGACCGCATCTTCGAACGCGAGAAGCGGGTCATCGGCCCCGACTTCGCCGTGAGCATCGGTATCGAGCTCAGATACGTGACCGAGCACCGCTTGTAGACGCTCGTCAGCCTGCTCGCGCGCGCTGTCGGTGGCGGAGGCGAGCCATTCAAATCGACTCGGCAGAGTGGGCGCGATGACGAGGACCTCCTCGGCGGCGGAGATCAACTCGCGAACCCCGAACGGCAGATCCTGCGTGCCGCCTGCCGCCTGTCCCGCGGCGATGAGAAGTCGTCCGCCCATCGACACCTTGTTTATTAACGCGATTCCGTCTTCCATGCAAAGCGGGTCTCTTCGCAATTCGCTCTATGGACGAGGCGCGGGCGTCTCGCTTGGCGCCGCCGGCGCTTCCGGAATTCGCGCAGAGGAGGAGCGACAGGGCCATCCCCGTGATCCCGATGTTCGGGCGATCACTGTGATAGACGGCGCGCCTCGCCTCCACAAACCGGGTCCGGGGTCCTAAAACCGGGTCCCGAGTCTGCGCCTGATCAGCCCATCCAGTCGACCGTCACGGGATGGAACGACGTCCGTGCCAGGAGGCGCTCGCGGCCACCAGGCCAAGTGGTCAGGCGGAGCTCGGCCAAGGCCGGCTCGTCGGTCGCGCCCTCGAACGCGAGGAGCGCGAGGGGCGCGTCGGGCGTCGCCCGCTCGCCGGCCACCGCGATTGCGCCCTCGGCCTTCTCGCGCACCGCGTCGGGCAGGTAGGGCCAGACGAGCGTGTGGTAGACGACGGTCGCGAGGCCCGGGCGCGGATCGGCGAGCCGGTCCGCCGCCCACTCTGCAAGATCGGCGCGCTCGACGGTCGCCGGCGTCGCACGGGCGACCTCGATCGCCCTCGCCAGGAGCTCGAAGCGCGGCGTCTCGTCGGGGAAGATGCACGCGAGCAGCGTCAGTCGGCCCTCTTCGGTGGTGGGGTCGATCGGGTGGAGATCGCAGCCAGCCCGCTCGGCGACCTCGAACCCGTGCGCAAGCGGGGGACGTCCGCCGGTGAGGAAGTCGACGAAGCGCACCGGCGAGTCGGCTGGGCCGAACGACGCGCCGCGGTCCTCGTAGCGGAACCGGTCGAGCCGGAGGTTGAGGCCGCCGCTCGCCCCGAGCTCGAGCAGCCTCAGCGGGCGGTTGGTCTCGACCGCGACCAGGCACAGGCCGCCGACGAGCGCCTTCGCGCGCGTCACCGCGTTCGTCTGAAGCGGGTGTGAGAGCGCGTCGATGACCTCCGCCCGCCCGGCCGCGATCAGCTCCCGCACGGCCGGCCAGGCGGCGTTCGCGTCGCCGTCCCCCCCGGTCGACGGGTAGTGGGCCTCGAGCTCGGGCGCGTCCCCCTCGAGCACGATCCGGTGGACGCCGGCGAGCAGCCGGTACGCGTCCCACTCGTCGACGCGGTCGCTCTCGTGCCCGCGGAGCGCGTCACGCACTGGCCCGTCGGCGAGCGCGTCGTCGCGCATCCGCCGCAAAAGCGTCACGTAGAACTGCGACCCGACGCGCTGCGCGACGCCCACGTGACCCTCGATCTGCGCCGCGAGCGGATCATCAGGGGCCGCCGGCGACATGCCGTGAGCCTACGAGATGCGCCCGGCCGCCGGACGATACCGTCGATCTGTCGAGGTCCCAACCCGCTCCTCGCGCGAAGCAGAAGGCCGGGCACTCGGGAACTTGTACCTAGTCCCGCAGCGTGCGCGGCAGCCCGAAGTGCGGGAAGACGCTCTTGTCGCCGAACCAGGTGATGGCGGAGACCTGGTCGCCTTCGAGGGTCAGCACGAAGATCGCGTGGGCGTGCCCGATCCCCGTTTGCATGTCGGGCAGATAGCAGCCGAAGGCCGGCTGGGTGTTGGCCCGGGTCGGCACGACACGCAGCGGCCTGCCACGCACCTCTTCCCGGTGGCGGAGGAAGGCGCCGATCGCGTCGTGGCCCTGGTACTCGAGCGGCAGGGGCGGCATCGTGAGCCGGGCGTCGTCGGTGAGCAGGGCGACCATCTCGTCGATGTCGCCGCTCTCGACGGCGTCGGCGAAGCGCCCGACCAGCCGGCGCTCGACGGCGGAGTCGGGGCGCGGGGCGCGCTCGTGGTCCTGGTCCGGCAACCGAGCTCGGTGAGCCGCCCGGGCGCGCTGCAGGGCGCCCTTGACCGAGAGCTCGCCCGTGTCGAGCATCTCCGCGACCTCGGCGGTGCGGAAGCCGAGAACGTCGCGGAGCACCAGCACCGCGCGCTGGCGCGGCGGGAGGGTCTGGAGGGCGACGATGAACGCGAGCTCGATCGACTCCCTCGTCTCGTATCGCGCGTCCGGGCCGGGAGCCGCGTCGGCGAGTCCTTCGAGCAGGACGTCGGGGTAGGGCTCGAGCCAGACCGGCTCGACCCGGCGCGTCGGCTCCAGCGCGTCACTCACGGTTTGCACCTCCTTGGGACGGCGCGACCGGGCCCGCAGCGCGTTCAGGCAGCGGTTGGTCGCGATCCGGTAGAGCCAGGAGCGCACGGAGGCCCGGCCCTCGAACGTCTCGAGGCCGCGCCAGGCGGCCAGCAGCGTCTCCTGCACGAGGTCCTCGGCGTCCTGCACCGAGCCGAGGATGCGGTAGCAGTGGAGCTGCAGCTCCCGCCGGTGGGGCTCGGTGAGCTCCCGGAACGCGCCCTCGTCCCCGGCGCGCGCCCGTGCGAGCGTGGCCTCGTCTGCGGTCATCACCCTAAGGACACCAGTTTGTGCTGGAACGGACCGACCGTTCCGTTATCGCCCCGGCGGTGTCTCAACGGTTGAACGAGCCAGGAATCAAACCGACACCGAAGGAGGCAAGAGATGAGGAAGCTGATCGTTTCGAACAACGTGACACTGGACGGGAGAGTGGACGACGTCCTGGATTGGTCGATTCCAGGCGACGACGAGGACTTCGTTAAGCGCAACATCGACCTTCTCAGTCACAGCGATGGCCTGATCCTCGGCCGCAAGTCGTACGAGTTCTTCGGCGCGGTTTGGCCATCACGATCAGGAGAGTTCCCGGACCTGATGAACGGCATCGCGAAGTACGTCGCGTCAACCACGCTCAAGGACCTGGAGTGGGAGAACTCCCATCTGCTCGAAGGCGATGTCCCGGAGGCCGTGGGCAAGCTCAAGGAGCAGCCCGGTATGGGCCTGATCGTGTACGGCTCAGGCGACCTCACGAACACCCTGATGGGGCACGACCTGATCGACGAGTATCGACTCTGGGTCCATCCGGTCGTGCTCGGGAGGGGGAGCAGCTTCTTCGAGGACAGCGTGGAGCGAATGGACCTCGAGCTCGTCGACTCGACCGCGATCCCGTCCGGGGTTGTCATTCTCACGTACCGGCCGCAGCGGTAAACAGGCCTCGCTGCCGGCGCGAGGGCTTTGACCGGCTTCGCGCCGGCGGCGCGCGTCGCGATCCAGTTCGGGTAGCAACTCGAGGCCAGCGCGAGGATCGCTCGTCGCGCAAAGCAGGAGTCGGGACACGAGGTCCAAGACACTCGCGTGTCGTCCATTCCGGGCGTCTCAACGAGTGCGCAGAAGCGCTCGCTTTGCATGGGGAGCCGCCCGGCTAGCGTTCGGTGGCGGCGTCCTCGTCGAGGATCCTCCTGAGCGTTTTTCCTGACCGGCTCAGCACCCTGCGACCGCCGGGCCGGATGATCAGGAACCGGAGCCGCGTCAACGGTCCGCAATCCTTGAGTCGAAACCTGTAGTGGACCATCGTTCCGGCGTCGGTGGTGGTGAACTCGATGGTCTCGATGCAGGGGAAGAAGAGCGGCCCGCGACGCAGGGGCGTCAAGCGGTTGGTGAAGTAGCTGTACGGGCGCCAGTCGAGGTATTCGCGCAGCACGTCGCCGCCGGCCCCGTGGGCGCAATGGCACGAGGCCCCCGGCCCGAGCCTTCCTTGCTGGTTGGGCTGGTTCTTGACCGCGGTCTGCAGCGGCTGCCAGCGCAACCGCTTCTCGGGATCGACGAAGTACTGCCAGACAACGGCCGGCGGATACGGATGCTCGCCAAAGCTGATCTCCACGTCGGCATCCTCCGAGCCGATGTAGACGCGGCGGGCTTCGCATCCGGGCAGTGACCGGCTTGAGGTCGTGTACGCCGCCCGTCGTCTGGCCGAACGACTCGTAGGATTCGCTGTGGCGTACTCCTCGATGGAGCGCAACGTCGTCAGGCTGCGGGTCGAGATCGAGGCGCTGTGCTTCGTGCGGGATGCTCGCGGCGCCTACGTGATCTCGTAAGGCGTGGCGCTACTCCCGCAGTCCGACGGCTTCGCGGCGGCCTAGTGTGCTTGCTGCAACCGGGGCTGGCGCTAGGGCAGGAACGCTGGCGCCGCGCATGAACCCCCTAGTGATCGTCGCCAGGAATGAGTTTGTCGGTCAGCTTTTTCGCGAGGCGATCCGCGGTGTCCCGTTCGGCCGCTGTCCGACCGTCGGTCCTCTGCAGCTTCTTGATCTTCGACTTCTGCCTCTCGTGTTCCAGCCGCTCACGGCCCGCGGCGAGCGCCTCGCCGGTCGCCTCGTGCAGCTCCTCGATCTCGTTCAGCGCCAGCTCGAGCTCGTCCGGCGGGACGGACTTCCAGAAAGCCATCTTCACAGTCCGGGTGAGCAAGCCGAGTGTGGCCAACATTTGATCGCGAACCGGGTACCACTCGCGATAGTCACCCTTCTCCATTTGGCGAAGTTCCCCGAGCCGCGAACCCGCCGATCTGCGGCTGCGCCGGCGGCGAGGCGTGCGCACGGCAAACGACTCCGCCGCGGCCTCGACTTCAGCTAGCGGGGTTGCCTCGTACCGCATCGGCTTGCCCGCTGTCGACGCCCTTCCCGCGTGTCGCACCACTCCGGACGGCAGGAGCTTCTGCAGGGCGTCCCTCGGCCCTGACCCGCGCGAGCCGAGCAGCTCGCGGAGGTCTCGATCGGTGAGCGGCCCGCGCTCGCGCAGGGCCGAATACACCCGCCGCTCCATCCCCGTACAGTCGTTCAGCAGCTCTTGAAGTTCCTGTTCGTTCAAACGGACCTCCTTCAACGGGAGGGGGCAGGGTTCTGCCCCCTCCCGTATCCGGAGCTATCAGGCAGGCCGTCTGCGGGTCGAGCTAGG
>JBOGZH010000280.1:0-8058 GCA_050697095.1 Solirubrobacterales bacterium | reverse complement strand
GTACGGCTCGGGGCGGTCGGTTGCTGGGCGCAGCTCGGCGCGACGCAGGATCGTCCGCATCACGACCTTCATCTCGAAGCTGGCGAAGGCGGCGCCGAGGCAGCGACGGGTTCCGCCGCCGAACGGGATCCAGCTGAAGGTGTCGGGCGCTCCCTCGAGGAAGCGCTCGGGGCGGAACTCGTACGGGTCGGGGTAGAGATCCGCGCGTGTGTGGACGAGGTAGATCGAGGGCATCACGGCGGTCCCCTTCGGAAGCTCGAACCCGCCGAGGTCCGCCTTCGAGCTAAGCAGCCGCCCGACGCTCGGGACCACGGGGCGGACGCGGAGCGTCTCGGTGACGACCGCGTCGAGGTAGCCGTCGTGTCCCTCGGCGAGCTCGGCGCTGAGGCGCTCCATCGCCTCGGGGTTGCGGAACAAGAGGTCGAACGCCCATGCGAGGGCCGTGGCTGTGGTCTCGTGCCCGGCGAATAGAAGCGTCACCAGCTGGTCGCGAACCTCGTCATCGCTCATCGGCTCGCCGTCCTCGAACCGCGCCGCGACGAGCATCGAGAGGATGTCGTCGCGTGCCTCGACATCGGGGTCGGCACGACGCTCGGCGATCTGCTCGGAAAGGAGCGCGTCGGCATCGTCGAGGACGGTCTGGAGGCGGCGGTAGGGGCCGAGGCGGCCGAGGCGCCGCGCCGCGAGGCCGATCACCTGGGCCCGCGGCGAGCTGGTCACGTTGAGGATCCTGACCAGGAGCTCGCTGAGGCGGTCGCGGCGGGCAGGATCGTCGATCCCGAACACCGCGCGCAGGATCACCTCGAGGGTGATCGCCTGCATCCGCGGGTGGAGCGGGAAGCGCTCGCCGAGTGGCCATGACTCGAGCTCCCGCTGCGCGACCTCCTCCATCACCGCCTCGTAGGCGCGCATCCGCTCACCGTGGAAGGGCGGCAGCATCAGCTTGCGGCTGCGCAGATGCTGGTCTCCCTCGAGCAGCAGAAGCGAGCGACGACCGAGGACGGGCTCGAGCAGGACCGTCCGCCCCTCCGGGAGCCCGTTCTCGCGATCGGCGGCAAACAGCTTTTTGACCGACTGGGGATCGGAGATGAAGACGAGCGCTCCCACGCGCGCCATCCGCAGCGTGAAGGTCTCGCCGAAGCGCTCCCTGCTGTCCTCCATCAGCTTCACCGGCGAGCGCATCCAGCGCGTCGCCTGGACGAGAGCGGGTGCGGAGGGTCCCGGCGGGAGGGCCACGTTCCCAATCTACTCCGGCTCGGCCGAGCCGAGCGTCATCGCGTTCGCGCGAACCGCTCCACCGCGGCGAGCAGCTCCTCGACCTTCTCGTCGGCCTCCGAGCCGCCCGTCTCCATCGCGTCGCGCACGCAGTGCGCCGTGTGGTCCTCGAGCAGCTTCAGGGCGACGCCGTCGAGCGACTTCGTGAGCGCCGCGATCTGGGTGATCACGTCTACGCAGTAGGCCTCCGAGTCGACCATCCCCCGAACGCCGCGCACCTGGCCCTCGATCCGCGCGAGACGCCGGGCGAGGGCGTCCTTGTCCTCGATGTAGCCCGGCTCAGCGCGCGTCTGTCCGTTCTCGGCCATGCCTTACGAGTATACGGGAGGGGGGTATGTGTAGAGACCCGAATGATGCATTCGGTACCCCAGGGACTACCCAATCGATCACTCGTTCTCGTGAGATGGCCCCCAGCATCTAGAAGCTGGCCGAGCGCGGCGAGGCGACGAACTCCCGCAGGGCCCGCTTCCCCCCGCCGACCAGCGGCTCGCCGTGCGCGAGCAGCAGGCAGTCGAATTCGAGCTCCAGCAATCGCCCAAGCGACTCGACGATCCCTCGCTTCACGCCCTCGGGATCGTCGCCGATCAGGAAGTCGGGCACGAACGAGAGCTCTTCGTCCCACCGAATCACGGCGTCGGCGAAGGCGAGCGCTCCCGGGCCGACCTCGATGTGGAGGGCGGCGTCGTCGGGGCAGATCGAGCCGACCTCGTGCGCGGTGATGCCGGGCGCCACCTCCACCCCGTACGCGTAGCCGACCACGTCCGGGCCACCCTCGAACTCGTGCAGGCCGGACTCGGGACAGAGGACGGCACAGCCGCACTCCGAGGCGATGCGATCGCTCTCCCGGTAGTGATGTCTGTTGGTGAGCAGGACCCGCTCGGGCGTGCGCCGGCTCTGCATCGCCGCGAGCGCGCCCTCGGGGACCATCGGGTCGAGCACGGCCGCCGCGCTCTCCACGTAGTAGGAGTGGACCGTTTGGCGAATTTTCGGATGCAGGGCGCTCCAGTGCAGGACGCCCGGGAGGATCTCCGCAATCTCCGCCAAGATCGAGCGCCCACCCTATCCGGCCTCACCGCCGCCGTTGTTAGGCTCGCTTCGATGAGCACCGCGCTCGCCGAGCTGAAGCTCCACTCCAGCGGCAAGGTGCGCGAGATGTACGAGCTGGACGGCGACCTGGTGATGGTCGCCTCCGACCGCATCTCCGCCTACGACGTGGTGATGCCGAACCCGATCCCCGACAAGGGGCGGGTGCTGACCCAGATGTCGGTGTTCTGGTTCGAGACCACCGGCGACATCGTCCCCAACCACTTCGTCTCCCAGGACGTCCCCCCGGAGGCCGCCGGTCGCGGGATCCGGGTGAAGCGGCTCGAGATGTACCCGGTCGAGTGCGTGGTCCGGGGCTACCTCTCGGGGTCCGGGTGGCGCGAGTACCGCGAGTCCGGCTCGGTGTGCGGGATCGCGCTCCGGGACGGGCTGCGCGAGTCCGACCGGCTCCCGGAGCCGATCTTCACCCCCGCCACCAAGGCGGAGGTGGGCGACCACGATGAGAACATCGACTTCGAGCGCGCGTGCGAGATCGTCGGCTCGCGACCGCTGATGGAGGAGCTGCGGCGGATCTCGATCGAGTTGTACCGCCACGCCTCGGAGCACGCGGCGGAGCGGGGGATCATCCTCGCCGACACGAAGTTCGAGCTCGGCTCCTCACCGGGCGCGGAGGTCGTGCTCGGGGACGAGGTCCTGACGCCCGACTCGTCGCGCTTCTGGCCCGCCGACGAGCACGAGCCGGGGCGCGCCCAGCGCTCGTTCGACAAGCAGTACGTGCGCGACTGGCTCGACGAGACCGGCTGGGACCACAGCCCGCCCGCGCCGAAGCTCCCCGACGACGTGGTCGCCAACACGCGCGCCAGGTACGTGGAGGCGTACGAGCGGATCACCGGTCGCAGCCTCGACGGCTGAGCGCGCCGCTACGCTGGAGCGGTGAAGGCGCGCGTCCTGATCCGGCCCAAGGAGGGGATCCTCGATCCGCAGGGCAAGGCGGTGGAAAGCGCGCTGCCCGCGCTCGGCTTCGACGGCGTCTCGCACGTTCGCGTCGGGCGCCTCGTGGAGCTGGAGGCCGACAGCGCCGACGCTCTCCCCGACCTGTGCGAGAAGCTGCTCGCAAACCCGCTGATCGAGGACTACGAGATCCAGGTGGACGAGAAGTGAGCACCTTCGGCGTTATCCAGTTCCCGGGCTCGTGCGATGACCGCGACGCCCTCGCCGGCTCGGCCCGGGTCGGCGAGGCGCGGATGCTGTGGCACGAGGACACCGACCTGGGCGAAATCGACGCGGTGCTCGTCCCCGGCGGATTCTCCTACGGCGACTATCTGCGCGCGGGCGCGATCGCGCGCTTCTCGCCGGTGATGGGCGCGGTGGCCGAGTTCGCCGCCGGCGGAGGCCCGGTGCTCGGGATCTGCAACGGCTTCCAGGTCTTGTGCGAGGCGGGCCTTCTGCCCGGCGCACTTCTACCCAACGCGGGCGTGCGCTTCGTGTGCCGCCAGGTCGAGGTCGCGGTCGAGAGCGCCGAGACGCCGTTCACCGGTGCCTGTGCCCCGGACGAGCGGCTCTCGATCCCGGTCAAGCACACGACGGGGCGATACTTCGCCCCGGACGGCGATCTCGACGCGCTCGAGGCCGCCGGGCAGGTGGTCTTCCGCTACACCGAGGGACAGAACCCCAATGGCTCCGCGCGCGACATCGCGGGGGTGTGCAACGAGGCACGAAACGTGGTCGGCCTGATGCCGCATCCCGAGCACGCGGTGGATCCGCTGACCGGCTCGGATGACGGCCTGGCGCTCTTCACCTCGGTTGCGGCCCGCGCTGCAGCTCCCGCTGCAGGCTGAGCGCGCTGTTCGGCCCGGCCGGTAACTTGGCTTCATGAAGCTCGTGATGGCGATGAAGGTGCGCGACGAGGACGACGTCCTCGAGCACAACCTGCGCTACCACCGCGCCCAGGGCGTCGACCACTTCATCGTCACCGACAACGCCTCGACCGACGGCACGACCGAGATCCTGCGCCGCTACGAGGCCGCCGGCCTGCTGAAGCTGGTCGAGGAGCCCGCGACCGAGGACTTCCGCGACCAGGCTCACCGGTGGGTGACGCGAATGGCGCGCCTGGCGGCGACCGAGCTGGGCGCCGACTGGGTGGTCCACGCCGACGCCGACGAGTTCTGGTCGCCGGTCGCCGGGACGCTGAAGCAGGCGCTCGCCGAGATCCCCGATGAGTACGGGATCGTCCTCGCGCCGCGCCCCGAGTTCGTTGCGCGCCCCGACGGACCGGAGCAGTTCTGGGAGCGGATGACGGTCCGCGAGGCGCGCTCGCGGCTGCGGCCCAAGGTCGCCCATCGCGCCGACCCCGACGTGGTCCTGCATCGCGGCGCCCACGACGTCGACATCGAGCGCGACGAGGGCGGGGTGCGCCACTCCGGCCGCGCGGTGATGCGGGCGGTGAAGTCGAACCGCGCCACGGCGGAGGACCGGCTCGTGTGGGCGCCGGTGTTCCCGGCGCGTGTGCTCCACTTCCCGCTGCGCTCGCTCGACCAGTACCGCCGCAAGATCGAGGTGACGCTTCGGGGAGGCTTCGACGACAAGGCGCACGACGAGCTGCGCGACGAGTACGAGGCTGGGCGCCTCCCCGAGCTGTACGAGGGGCTCGTCGAGGACGACGCCGCGGTCGAGGCGGCGCTGCGCGAGGGGCGGCTCGTCGAGGACACTCGCGTGCGCGACTATCTCGAGACCGGGGAGGCGACGTCGCTGTCGGCCCAGGAGGTCGAGGCTGACCTGGCCGAGCTGCGCCTCGACGCGATGCAGACGCTCGCCCGCACGCAGCGCTCGCTGATCCGCCAGCTCGATGCGTTCAGGCGCCGGGTCCGCAAGCAGCGCGAGCGGGTCGAGCGGGTCGAGCGCGGACGCCACTGGAGCCGGTTGCGCAACGGCGCGGCGCGCTTTTTGCGCCAGTCGCGAGCCGAGCGTTGAACCTCTTCGTTCAGGGCATGCGGCGCTCGGGGACGACGATCCTCTACGACGCGCTGCTCGCCGACCCGGAGCTGAGCTGCTTCTACGAGCCGCTTCGGGAGGAGAAGGTCACGGAGGGCGGGGGGAGCGGGGCGCGGGAGGGCGACGCCTTCGCCGAGACCCGGGCGCTCCGCGAGGAGTTCCGTCGCGAGCACTACCCCGACCTGTCGATCGACGAGTTCAACTGGGGCGGGCCGCGCGAGCCCCAGCTGGAGCTCGAGCCCGAGCTTCCCGAGCATTGCGCCGAGCTGTTGCGCCATCTGCTCGGACGAGGGCAGATCGAGGGAAGCCGCGACAGCGTGGTGAAGGAGACGCGGCTGTACTGCAAGGTCCTCGAATTGCACCGGCTCGATCCGGACGCGGCCCTGGTCCACGTGGTCCGCGACCCGCGCGCGGTCGCCGCCTCGATCGTCCTCGGCAGGGGTCGGCGCCGGCAGCGCAAGCTGCGCACGCCAGACGACTTCTTCGCCGACCGCGTGGAGCGCAAGCTGTGGTCGAGCCGCGAGATCTCCGCGCGGCTCCTGGAGCGCTCCGGCTACCCGGCAATCGACGATCCCTCCAACGTCGAGCGCGTGCTGCTGGTGTGGCGGCTCACCTTCGAAGCGCCACGCATCGAGGGGAGGCGCGTGTTCGGCGATCGCTACCTGCTGCTGCGAAACGAGGAGTTGCGCTCCGATCCGGCGGCGGCGATCGGGCATGTCTACGCTCTCCTCGGCCGCCCCGTGCCCGACGCCGTCGCGACGTGGGCGACGCGAAACGTGAGGCCCGTCGAGAGCACGTTCGCCGAGGATGACCCGCGCTGGCTCTCCAGCTTCGAGCGGCTCGGGCTCGGAGATGCGATCGAGCAGGCCGGGTACCCGGAGCTCCTCGAGCCCGGCGCGTACCGCTCGCCCGAGGCTCGCTTCGCCGGCGCGATGCGGCGGGCGCGCGAGCGGCTCAGGGCGGGCGGGCGCCGCGGCTAGATCCCTTCGCCGCGGCGGTTTCTGCCATCCTGAGGCGCCGCACCACCGGGGTCGGGGGGCCTCACACATGCGCATCGGAATCGTCTCCAAGTGGTTCAACCGCGGGCAACCCGTCGTGGGTCGCTACCTGCGCTCTGCGTTCGACGAGCTGGGGCACGAGACGTTCGTGCTCGCGCGCCCGAAGAAGGAGCGCGGTCCGCGCCCCGGAGCGCTCGACCGCGACGACGTCTGGGACCAGCCCGGGATCACCGAGGCGTCCGCCTTCGAAGTCCCCCTCGCCGAGTACGAGCGCTGGATCGCGGACAACTCGATCGAGGCGATCTTCTGCGACCAGAACTACCAGTTCGCCGAGCTCGCGACCCTGCGCCGCCAGGGCACCCGGGTCGCCGGTCGGTTCGTGTGGGAGCACTTCGCCGAGCAGCACGTGGCGGGCGCGCGGCAGGCGTACGACCTGATCTACTCGATGACCCGCGCCGAGCAGGAGCGCTACCGCGGCTGGGGGCTCGAGACGCCCTACGTGCAGTGGGGCTGCCACCCGGAGCTGACCTCAGTAGTGCCGCATCGTGAGGGGGAGCTCGTGCGGCTGATCTTTCCCGGTGGCTTCATCGGCCACCGCAAGCCCGTCCTCGAGGTGGTGAAGGCGTTCGCGAAGACCGACCATCCCCAGCTCCGACTCCTGGTCACGGCCCAGGTGGATCGGCGACTGGAGGCAGCTGCGGAGATCGCCGAGAGCGACCTGCGGATCGAGATCGAGCTCGAGGACGCGCCGCGGCTCGACTACCTGCAGCGGTTCGCCGACTGCGACGTGTGCGTCGCGATCAGCCGCTGGGAGGGCCTCGGCCTGCCGCTGTACGAGGCGATCGCGTTCGGGATGCCGGTGATCACCAACGACGTGCCGCCGATGAACGAGGCCGTCCAGCAGGACCTCAACGGGCTGCTGGTCCGCTCGCATCCCGATGGCGAGGCGAAGTCGGGGATCACCGCGTACCTGCCGGACGTCGGCGCCCTCGCCGAGGCGATCGAGCGTCTCGCGGACCCCGCGGTGCGCGAGCGCCTCGCCGAGGGCGCGCGAGAGGTACGCGAGCGGCGCGCCTGGTCGGTGACCGTCGAGGGCATGGCAGCGCTCGTGAAGCAGCTCGAGGGTGTGCCGTCGGGCGTGGCAGAGTAGAGCGCGCATGAACCCCGACCGCACACGCGATCGAGCCGCCGCGCCCCCGGTGCCGTTCATCGTCGGCGTGGGGCGCTCGGGCACAACCCTGTTGCGCCTGATGCTCGACTCCCATCCCGACCTCGCGATCCCGCCCGAAACCCATTTCGTTCCGGAGCTGATCGGCTTGTTCAAGGCGGCAAGTTCGCAAGCGAACTTGCCGCGGGTCGAGGCAGCCGGGGGTTCGCAAGCGAACCCGCCGGTGGTCGAGCCCCACGAGGTGGTCGAGGTGATCACGTCGGGGCGCCACTGGGGGGACTTCGGGCTGCAGGAGGATGTCCTGCTCGAGCGCCTGAGCGCGGTGGGGCCGGACGACGCTGCGGGCGCCATCCGCGCCTTCTTCGAGCTCTACGCGGGGCGCGAGGGAAAGCCGCGGTGGGGCGACAAGACGCCGATCTACGTCAAGCACATGCGCGAGATCGAGAACGAGATCCCCGAGGCGCGGTTCATCCACCTGGTCCGCGACGGCCGCGACGTCGCGCTGTCCGTCCTGAGCATGAACTGGGGGCCGAGCACGGTGCCCGAGGCGGCGTTCCGGTGGAAGAAGCGGATCCTGCGGGC
>JBOGZH010000279.1:0-16911 GCA_050697095.1 Solirubrobacterales bacterium | reverse complement strand
CGCCTACTCCCGCAGCCCGGCGGCTTGGAGGCCGCCTTTCGGATCGAGATCGGTCCTGATGCGTATTCCCTTCCCGTCCTTGAACTCCACCAGGATGCACCAAGGCGACTCCGTTTTGATCCCGCTCCCTTTGCCCCGCGTCCGGACCTCGCCGATCCCGAACACCCGGTCTCCGAGGTCGCGGATCTCAGAAAGCTCGACGTCGTACTCGGCCAAGACCTCGTCGTTCTCTCGGATCAACTCGCGCACTCCCTGATGACCCCGGTACACAGTGCTTTCCCCGCCGAGCAAGGCGGGGAGCGCGGAGTGCCATTCCACGTCTGGGTCAAGGTCCCTAAGCAAGGCTTCGACATCTCGGCGGCCGAATGCTTCGAGCCCGCGCCTGAACGTTCCACGTTTTCCTGCGACATCGCCTACTCCGAAAGCCCGGTGGCTTCGAGGGCCTCTTGAGGGCTTCCCTGTCGCGTCGCACCATCGCCTCATAGGCGCGTCGGACAACCTCCACGTTCTCCTCCGACATCGCCTACTCCCGCACTCCGGCGACCGTGAGCGCCCTGTCCTGGTCCTAGTAGTACGCATCGAGGCGGACGACGTGGCCGTCGCTGATCCAGTTGACAACCCCGCCGCGTTGCTCCACCTCGATGCCGTCGCGTCCCACGAGCCTGTCACGGGTCAGGACCACAACCCGATCTCCAGCATCTATGACCCGCTCGACCTCGGAGCGATGCTCCTTCCAGGTCTCTGACTATCGGCCGAAGCCGGCGAGGACCGCGTTACGGCCCTCGAAGGTCGTGGCACCGGGCTGCTCGGGCGGTTCGCTGAACACGATCCCGGGGCGCCCAAGCACCTGGTCTACAAGGCGTGGACCACCCCCGAGCTGGTCAAGCGCTGGTGGAGCGCCAAGCGCGGAGAGGTGACGGTCGCCGAGATCGACCTGCGGGTCGGCGGCGCGTGGCCGTACGCGATGGTGTCCGATGACGGACTCGAAGTTGCCTTCCATGGCGAGTACCGCGAGATCGTCCCGAACGAGCGCATCGTCTCGACCGAGGTCTACGAGGGCATGCCCGAGGGGGAGGCGGTGAACACCGTGACATTCGCCGAGGCGGACGGGCGCACGACCCTCACCGTCCTGGTCCAGCACACGAGCAAGCAGCATCGCGACGCGCACATCGAGTCCGGGATGGAGGACGGCTTGCAGGACGCGCTGGACCTCCTCGAGGAGGTCGCGATCTCGCTTCGCTGAGCTACCCGGCGCGGCCGTAGACCGGGATCGCGGCGCCGGAGGTCGGGGTCGAGTCCGGCGAGCACAGGAAGCGGACCACACGGGCGATCTGCGCCGGCGGGACCCACTTGGAGTGGTCAGCCTTCGGCATCTGCTCCCGGTTAGCGGCGGTGTCGATCACGCTCGGCAGCACCGCGTTGGCGCGGATGCCGTCGTCGCGGTAGTCGACGGCGAGCGAGCGCACGAAGGCGACCACCGCGGCCTTGGCGACGTTGTAGGCGGGTGAGCCCTTGAACGGCTGCAGCGCCGCCTTCGCGCCGACGCACACGATCGCGCCGCCGCCCTGCTCCACCATCGCGGGCAGGGCGGCTCGGGTCGCCCGGTACGCGGTCATCAGGTTCAGCTCCACCATTCGGCCCAGCTCGTCGGGCGGCGCCTCGTGCGTGCGCCCGCCGCCTGCGTAGCCCCCGACGAGGTTGACCAGCGCAGCGAGGGGCGGCCTGCTCGTGGCCGCCTGAACCGCGTCGGCCGATCCCTCGTCGCTCGTGAGGTCGGCCTCGACAAGCTCCAACAGCTCGTGTGACCCGAGCTCCTCGTTCACACGATCGCGCTCCTCGGGGACGATCCACGTGGCGACGACGCGGGCGCCCGTCCCGAGGAGCTCGCCCACCACGGCCGTGCCGAGCGCCCCGGTGCCCCCGGTGACAAGCACCGTTCCCTCCAGACGAGTCATGTGGACAGGCAGGTCTCCGCTTGGTTCCGGCGGGGGAGACTCGGTCGGGGCGGGACCCTCCATGGGAGGCGAAGGCTATCCCCCGGCGGCGGGCGCCGTCCGGCCCTGCTTCTAACGTGAATCGCCGAATGACAGAACAGGCCACACTGCAAGCGGAAGCAGCGCCCCTCGAGGGCGCGAATTCTTCCAGCGGCCGCCGCAGCGTCCGCGATCTCGCCGACGGCGACTCCGTCGCGGCCACGTTCGTGGTCCGGGAGCGCGAGCTGCGCCGGAAGAAGAACGGCGAGGAGTTCCTCCGGCTCGTGCTCGCGGACCGCAGCGGAACCGTCGAGGCGGTTGCCTGGGACGGCGTCGCCGAGTGCCACGACGCCGCTCCGCAGGGCAGCATCGTGCACGTGAGCGGACGGTACAGCGTGCATCCGCGGTACGGCGCCAAGGTCACGATCGACGCCCTCCGCCCGGCCCGCGCCGACGAGGTTGACACGGCGGAGATCTCCACCGGTCCGAGCCGGCCGGTGGAGCGGCTCGAGGCCGACCTCCGGGAGCTGATCGTCACCGTGCAGAACCCGCACCTGCGGCGGCTTCTAGAGCGGTTCTTCGGCGCCGACTCCCGCATGTGGGCGCGCTTTCGTGAGGCCCCGGCGGCGAAGTACTACCACCAGGCCTACCGCCACGGGCTGCTCGATCACACCCTGTCGGTTGCGGAGGCGGTGAGCGCCGCCGCGTCGAGCTTCCCCGGCATCGATCGCGACATCGCTGTCACCGGCGGGCTGCTCCACGACATCGGAAAGACGCAGGCCTACAACGACGACCCGCTCGCGATCGAGCTCACCGACGCGGGTCGCCTCCAGGGAGAGATCCCGCTCGGCTACTACCTCGTGCGTCGCGAGATCGAGCGGATCGAGGGATTCGATCCCGACCTCGCGCAGCATGTCCTGCACATCGTTCTCTCCCACCACGGCACCCACGAGAACGGCTCCCCGGTCGTTCCCGCCACCCGCGAGGCAACGCTCGTCCACGCGCTCGACAACCTGGGCGGAAAGCTGGGGAGCTTCGATCGGCTGGAGCGCGAGCTGCGCGATGGCGAGGCATGGTCGCGCTTCGACCGCGGGCTCGAGTCCGCGGCCTACTTCAACTCTCGCGCCGCCTGACGCTAACGCGCTAGCTCCGGCGATTCGTGGTCGGGCGCGCCGGGCACGCAGGATTGACCCTGGGGACTCGCATCGGTCCCGATACGCAAATTGCGCCGAAAAGTCGCCTCCCGCCCGAGTTCGGGGGCAGGGCTCGCGTCTATTCTCCTCTTCGTGGCCAAGGACACCGAGAAGCTGATCCGCCAGCTCTCCCTGATCTCATTCCTGATGGCCAACCGACGCCCGGTTTCGGCGCTCGAGATCAAGCAGGAGGTTGAGGGCTACAGCTCGATGAACGACGACGCGTTCGCGCGCCGCTTCTACGCGGACCGCGCGGAGCTCGAGTCGCTCGGTATCTCGCTCCAGGTCGAGAAGCCGGGTGAGGGCTTCTTCGAAGCGGAGCTCTACGCGCTCCCGCCCGAGAACTACTACCTGCCGGCGATCCAGTTCACCGACGACGAGCTCGCGGCGCTGCGCACGGCGCTCACCCTCCTCGACGGCCGCTTCGCGTATGCCGAGCCGCTGCGCCTCGCCCTCCAGCAGGTCTCGTGGGGGAGGCCGAACCCACTCTCCAACGGCGAGTCGGCGCCCGTCGACGTCGCCGTCACCGCCTCGGCCGGCGGAAGGGAGCTCTCCCAGCGCCTCGGAAAGACCGAGACGGCGATCTCGCGCCGCAAGACGATCGAGTTCGAGTACTACACGATGGAGCGGGACGAGACCTCGAAGCGGAAGGTCGATCCCTACCACCTCGTGTACCGAAGCGGGCAGTTCTACCTCATCGGCCACTCTCACGAGCGCGAGGCGGTACGGGTATTCCGGCTCTCCCGAATCCGCGGCAAGGTCTCCTACGCGACGAAGGCCGAGCACGACTTCTCCGCGCCCGAGGACTTCGACCGACGCGACTACGGGAGCCGCGCCGACTGGCAGATGGGGGAGGTCGCCGACAGCGCGAAGGTCTTCGTCCGCGATCGCATCGCGTGGCTCGTGGAGCGCGACTACGGTCGCTTCGGCGAGCTCCGCCCCGCGCGCAAGGCGGATCGGGCCCCCGGCCGCGGGATGATCTTCGAGACCGAATACGCATCGAGCAGGCAGCTGATCGCATGGGTTCTGAGCTGGCGACACAACGCGACCGTGCTGGACCCGAGGCACCTCGCTGACGAGGCCGCGGAGAGGCTCGGCGTTCTCCGGGACCGCCACAGCGGGGACTTCGACGCGGCGAAGACAGTCGCCCGGCCGGCCGCGGAGGGATCGGTCCGGCCCACGCGCTCCAACGGCCATGCGGAGTCCCCGATCCGCCCCGAGCGCTTCGCCCGCCTCGTGACGCTGGCCAGCATGCTGATCGACTCGGCGCGCAGCGAGCGCCGGCTCGACGTCGCCGAGGTTTGCGGGGAGCTGAAGCTGAGCGAGGAGGAGCTGCGGGAGGACATCTCGGTCCTTAACGTCGTCAACTTCGGGGGCGGCACGTACGTGCTCTTCGCGGAGATCGCCGGCGGCGAGATCGAGGTCGACGCGGACGCCTACGGCGACAGCTTCGCGCGTCCGGCGCGCCTCCTCCCGCTCGAGGCCAAGGCCCTGGTCGCCGCGATCGACCTATTCGGCGATCATCTTCCCCAGGCCGGCCTCCAGAGCGCGCGGCGCAAGATCACGAAGGCGCTGGGGCACGATCCCTCCGAGGAGGGGCTGGAGATCGCCAGCCTCGGCGACGACTCGGAGATCGTGCGCAAGGTGAACAAGGCGATCGCGGAGCGGCGCGTGCTGGAGCTCCAGTACTACAAGGAGAACGAGGACCAGTTCACGAAGCGTGAGGTGGAGCCCTACCGGCTCGCCAACGGGGCCGAGGGCTGGTACGTGGGCTGCTGGGATCGGGGGCGGGAGGACATCCGCCACTTCCGCCTCGATCGGATCAAGGAGGCGAAGCCGACCGCCAAGCGCTTCGAGGCCCGACCCGAGGTGGAGGAGATGCCGGGGCTGGACAGCTGGCTGACGGACGGCGAGGTCGAGGACGCGAAGGTGGCGCGCGTGTGGGTCTCGCCGGAGCGCGCGCGCTGGATCCGTGAGGAGCGCACCGTGATCGAGGAGCTGGCGGACGGCGCGGTGACGGTTGAGCTCCCCTACGCCGGCGCGGCGTGGCTGATCCGCGAGGTTCTGAAGGGCGCCGGCGATCTCGTCGTCCTGGAGCCGGAGGACGCCCGCGGCGCGGTGCTGAGCGCCCTCGACGACTAGCGTTTTACGTGGCCCAAATCGAGACCGCGCCCGGCCGGCCCGAGATCGCGCGGATCGTGGCGCCGAACCCGGGCCCGATGACGCTCGAGGGGACCAACACCTATGTAGTCGGGCGCGGTCCGGCGTTCGTGATCGATCCCGGCCCGGACGACCGCAGGCACATCGACGCGGTGGCCGCCGAGGGGGAACGCCGCGGCGGCCTCGCCGGGATCCTGCTCACCCACTCCCACGCCGATCACTCCGCCGGGGTGGAGCGGCTCGACGCGCCGCTGCTGTGGGGGGAGGCCGGCGAGGACCCGGGGCCGTTCAAGGTCGTGGCCACCCCCGGTCACGCGCGGGACCACGTCTGCTTCCTGCTCGACGCCGCCTGTTTCAGCGGCGATCTGATCCTCGGTGAGGGATCGAGCTACGTCCCCCCCGACGGGGGGTCGCTGGCCGCCTACATGGAATCGCTGCGGCGGGTGCAGGGGCTCGAGCTCGATCTGCTGTGCCCCGGCCACGGCCCGTTCGTCACCGATCCGGAGGCGAAGATCTCCGAATACCTCGATCACCGCCTGGAGCGGGAGCGGAAGCTGATCGCGGCGCTCGACGGCGGCGAGCGCTCGCGCGCCCGTCTCCTCGACGCCGCCTGGGACGACGTCCCTCCCGAGCTCCGCGGGGCCGCGGCACACGTGATGCAGGCCCACCTCGAGAAGCTCGAGGCGGAGGGCCGCCTGCCGGCGAACCTCCGTGACTAGTGGCACCTCACCACTAGGATCGCTTACCGATGAAGCTTGATTGGACTCGCCTCGGGATCGGGCGCTCGCGAAGCGCATCGCGCGCGCGCAAGGTCGCCTTCAAGCGGGCGGCGATCGGAAGCGCGGCCTTCAGCGCGCTGGCGGGCACCAGCGCCGCAGGACTCTGGTACCAGCTCTTCCGGCGCCCGCTGCCTCGCACGCGGGGGCGGATCCGCGCGCTGGGCCTCACCGACCCGGTCGAGATCAGGCGCGACCGCTGGGGAGTCCCCCACGTCAAAGCTCGCACGAGGCGGGATCTGTGGTTCGCGGAGGGCTTCTGTCACGGCCAGGACCGCCTGTGGCAACTCGACCTCTACCGGCGGATGGCGTCCGGGCGCCTGTCGGAGATCGCGGGGCGCCAGACGCTCCCCGCCGACCGGCTGATGCGGACCCTCGGCCTGCGCCGGGTCGCGGAGCGGGAGGCGGCGGAGCTCGATCCCGGGATCCGGGGCGAGCTCGACGCCTACTGCGCAGGGGTGAACTCAGCGGTGGAGGCGGGGAAGGCCTCACCGGCCGAGTTCCAGCTCCTGCGCTGCGAGTTCGAGCCCTGGCAGCCGGCCGACATGCTCGCCGCCCTGAAGCTGCTCGCCTTCGGGCTCTCCACGAACTGGGAGCGGGAGTTGCTCCGCGCCGAGATGACCCGCGAGCTCGGCCCCGAGCTAGCGGCACGCCTCGACCCCCCCTATCCGAGGGGCCACCCGGTGATCGTCACGCCGGGAGGCGCGTTCTCGGGCGACGGGCTCGGCCTCGCGGAGCAGATCGATCGGGTCCGCAAGACGCTCGGGTTCGCGGTCGAGGCGGGCGGATCGAACAACTGGGCGGTCTCGGGAGATCGCACGAAGAACGGGCGCCCGCTGCTCGCCGGGGACCCGCACCTTCCGCCCAGCATGCCGGGGATCTTCTACCAGGTGGACCTGGAGCTGAACGGGCGCTTCGCGCGCGGCGCCTCTCTGCCTGGCGTCCCCGGGATCTCGATCGGTCAGACCAACGACGTCGCGTTCGCGTTCACCAACGCGATGGCCGACGTGATGGACCTGTTCGTGGAGCGGATTGAAGGCGACCGCTACGAGTTCGAGGGCGAGTGGCTGCCACTCGACTCCATCCTCGAGGAGATCGAGGTGAAGGGGCAGTCGCAGCCCGACCCGGTCGTGGTTCGACTCACACACCACGGTCCGATCGTCAACGAGGCGCTGGGTGCAGACGACGCGGAGCCGCTCGCGCTTCGCTGGACGGTGCTCGACGCGCCTTCGTTCAGCGAAGCGAACCTGCGCGTGCTAGACCCGACGAGCGGTCCCGAGCTGGTCGAGATGCTCGCCGCGCACACCGCGCCGGTCTCGAACCTTCTGTGGGCGGATCGCGACGGCAGCATCGGCTACAAGACCGTGGGCCGGGTCCCGATCCGCCGTGGCGATTGCCCCGACCTTCCGAAGCCGGGCTGGACGGGTGAGTTCGAGTGGGAGGGCCTCGTCCCCTACGAGGAGATGCCCGAGGCGCGAGACCCCGAGTGCGGCTACCTGATCACGGCGAACAACCGCATCGCCGCGGACGACTACCCCCACCACATCACCAGCGAGTACCTGGACGGCTACCGCGCGCGGCGGATCGAGGAGCTGATTCTCGCCACGCCGGAGCACGACGCCGCGAGCTTCGAGGCGATGCAGTCGGACAACTACTCGATCCCGGGCATGGAGACAGTCCACCGCCTCGCCCGGCTTCGCCCCCGGGACCAGCGCGAGATCGCCGCGATCGAGCGGCTGAAGAGCTGGGACGGCCGGCTCGAGCCGGATTCCGTGGCGGCGTCGATCTACCAGGCGTTCACGATGAGGCTGGCCCGCGAGGTCGCGCGGGCCACGATCCGCGACCGTGACCTCGCGGAGCGATGGCTCGATCGCTCGGACAGCGGCTTCGTCAACCACGTCACCTCACCGTGGCGGTGGCACTCGCATCTGCTCGCCCTGTGGGGGGAGGGGGACGAGGAGCTGGTCGGAAGGCCCTGGGAGGGGCTGGCGCTCGACGCCCTGCGGGGCGGCCTCGACGACCTCGGGGACCGGTTCGGCTCGGACAGCGAGAGGTGGCGGTGGGGGCGGGTGCACCGGCTCGAGTTCCCCCACGTGATCGGCGAGGCGAACCCCGTGTTCGCTCAGGTCTTCAACCGCAGCCTCGAGGCGGGCGGCGGGCAGGAGACGGTGAGCCAGATCGCCCACGACCCGAACGACCCGTTCAGGGCGGTGTGGGCGCCGTGCTGGCGGATGGTCTCCGACCCCGGCGATCCCAACAGCTCACGGTGGCAGGCGTTCACCGGCCAGTCGGGCCAGGCCGGAAGCCCCCACTACGACGACCTCCAGGTCGACTGGCTGGAGGGCCGCACGCAGCCGATGGCCGGCGAGGGTCCGTGGCGGGAGCTGACGCTTGAGCCGTAGGAACGAGATCAAGCTGAGCGAGGAGGGACAGCGCGAGCTGCTCGAGAGCGAGCGGATCGTGATCGTCTCCAGCCACGGGCGCAACGGGTGGCCGCACCTGATGCCGCTGTGGTACGTGCCG
The DNA here is from genome assembly GCA_050697095.1 of Solirubrobacterales bacterium. GTDB lineage: Bacteria > Actinomycetota > Thermoleophilia > Solirubrobacterales > 70-9 > DASPWW01. Next base: position 8,286 of record JBOGZH010000279.1, on the reverse strand, counting down.
CGCGACGGGGAGGTCTGGATCTGGACGTACGCCAAGTCCCAGAAGGTGCGAAATCTCGAGCGCGATCCGCGCGCGACGCTGCTCGTCGAGACGGGGCATGAATACACCGAGCTGCGCGGCGTGATGATCGAGGCCGACGCCGAGCTCCACCGTGACGTCGAGACGGTGTCGGAGTTCGGCAAGCAGCTCACGGTTCGATATTCGGAGGGAATCGAGTCGGTCGAGGGCGACGCCGCCGCGGCACTTCAGGCGCAGGCGGCGAAGCGCGTCGCGATCCGCTTCGAGCCCAAGCGCGTCCGGACATGGGACCACCGCAAGCTCGGTGGTCGCTACTGAACGAGCCCCGCGCTAGCCTTCGCGCCGCATATGGAGGCGCTAAAGGGGTTGATCCTCTCCGGCGGCGCAGGCACGCGCTTGCGCCCGATCACGCACACCTCGGCGAAGCAACTCGTGCCCGTCGCCAACAAGCCCGTGCTCTTCTACGGGATCGAAGCGCTGGTGCGCGCGGGCGTCACGGAGATCGTGATCGTGATCGCTCCCCAGACGGGCGACGAGATCCGCGAGGCGGTCGGGGACGGCTCCGAGTTCGGCGCCCGGGTCGACTACGTGACCCAGAGCGAGCCCCGCGGGCTCGCCCACGCAGTGCTCACCGCTGAGGACCGCCTCGCCGACTCCGCGTTCGTGATGTACCTCGGCGACAACCTGCTGCGAGACGGGATCAGCGACCTCGTGGACGCCTTCCGGGAGTCAGAGCCCGACGCGCTGATCCTGCTCACCCAGGTTCCCGACCCCTCCGAGTTCGGCGTCGCCGAGCTGGACGGCGATCGCGTCGTGCGGCTGGTGGAGAAGCCGAAGGAGCCGCCGAGCGACCTCGCCCTCGTGGGCGTGTACATGTTCGGCCCCGCGGTGTTCGAGGCCGCGCGAGCTGTCGAGCCCTCGTGGCGGGACGAGCTGGAGATCACCGACGCGATCCAGCATCTGATCGACAGCGGGAAGCGGGTGGAGTCCCGCCTCGTGCGCGGCTGGTGGAAGGACACCGGCCACCTCGAGGACATGCTGGAGGCGAACCGCTTGGTCCTCGAGGACATCGAGCGGCGCATCGACGGCGAGCTGATCGACTCCCGGGTCGAGGGGCGCGTCGTGATCGAGGAGGGCGCGCGCCTCGAGCGCTCGGTGGTGCGGGGCCCCGCCGTGATCGACACCGGCGCCCGGGTCACCGATGCCTACATTGGCCCCTACACCTCGATCGCACGGGACGTGGTGGTCGCGAGCTCTGAGGTGGAGCACTCGATCCTGCTCGCGGGATCGCAGGTCCGCGACCTCGACGCCCGGATGGAGGCGAGCATGCTGGGCCGAAACGCCGAGCTCGTGCGCGGCGACGGCCTGCCGAAGACGCTCCGCCTGATCGTCGGCGACAACTCAGAGATCGCGATTCCGTGATCAGTTCTCAGTTCTCAGTTCTCAGTTGTCAGGGGCATCCCCGGTGAAGGTCTTGGTGACGGGTGCCGGCGGGATGCTGGGTCGTGACGTGGTCCGGGCGTGCGAGCGGCGCGGTGCCGAGGTCGTGGCTCTCGCGCACGGGGAGCTCGACATCATCGACGGGCCGGCGGTCGACGAGGAGATCGCAGCGACTCGGCCCGACGCGGTGGTCAACTGCGCTGCCTGGACCGACGTCGACGGGGCCGAGGACAGCGAAGCCGAGGCGACGCGCGTGAACAACGAGGGCGCCGGGCTCGTGGCAGTTGCTGCCGCGGAGGTGGGGGCGAAGATCCTGCACCCATCGAGCGACTACGTGTTCGACGGAGAGAAGGGCGAGCCCTACTTCGAGTCGGATCACACCGGGCCGCTGTCGGCCTACGGTCGTTCGAAGCTCGCGGGCGAGACGTCGGTCGCGGTGGTGAATTCGAAGCACCTCGTGGTCCGCTCCTCCTGGCTGTTCGGGGTCGCCGGTGGGAACTTCGTCGAGACCATGCTCCACCTCGCCGGCCAGCAGCCCGAGGTTCTCGTCGTCAGCGACCAGACCGGTTGCCCCACCTACACCCCTCACCTCGCCGCCGCGATCGCCCAGCTGATCGAGGGCGAGGCGTACGGGATCCATCACGTCGCAGCGAGCGGCGCGTGCTCCTGGTACGAGTTCGCGCAGGAGATCTTCGACCAGTCCGGGGTGGAGTGCCGTGTGATGGCCGCCACCACGGAGATGCTCGCGCGCAAGGCGCCCCGCCCTCGGTACTCGGCGCTGGAGAGCGAGCGCCCCGACGCGATCACGCTGCCGAGCTGGAAGGAGGGCCTGCGGGAGTACCTCGCGGAGCGGGAATCGGGCCGGAGCGAGGTCGCGGCGTGAGGCTGCTGGTCCCGGGGGGCGCGGGGTTCATCGGCTCCAACTACGTCCGGCGCCGGCTGACCAACCATCCCGATGACACGGTCGTCGTTCTCGACAAGCTCACCTACGCGGGGCGGCGCGAGAATCTCCGCGAGCTCGCCGAGGAGCGGCTCGAGTTCGCCGAGGGAGACATCTCCGACCAAGCGGTGGTGGCCGGTGCGATCGCAGGCTGCGACGCGGTGGTCAACTTCGCCGCCGAGTCGCACGTCGACCGCTCGATCGTATCGCCCGGCGAGTTCATCAACACCGACGTGTTCGGGGCGTTCGTGCTGCTCGAGGCGGCCCGCGACGCCGGCATTCGACACCTCCAGGTTTCCACGGACGAGGTGTACGGCTCGATCGAGGACGGCTCGTTCACGGAGTCCTCGCCACTCGAGCCGTCGTCTCCCTACTCCGCGTCGAAGGCGGGCGGCGATCTGATCGTGCGGGCGTTCCACCACACCTACGGCTCCGACACGCTGATCTGCCGTTCCTCGAACAACTACGGGCCCTATCAGCATCCCGAGAAGCTGATCCCGCTGTGCGTCCTGAACGCGCTCGCCGGCGACCCGCTGCCGGTGTACGGCGACGGAATGCAGGTCCGCAACTGGCTCTACGTCGAGGACAACTGCGCCGCGATCGACGCGGTGCTGGAGCGCGGCGAGACGGGCGAGGTCTACAACGTCGGCGGCTCCGACGAGCTTCCGAACATCGAGGTGGTGCGGACGATCCTCGAGCTCGCGGGGCGGGACGAGTCGCTGATCGAGCACGTAAGCGACCGTCCCGGACACGATCGCCGTTACTCGCTCGCGTCGGCGAAGGTGCAGTCGCTCGGATGGAAGGCGGAGGTCGGTTTCGCCGCGGGCATCGAGCGCACGGTGGGCTGGTACCGCGACAACGCGTGGTGGTGGGAGCCGATCCGCTCGGGCGAGTACCGCGAGTACTACGAGCGCCAGTACGGCCGCGCGCCCCACTAGTGGCGCAGCGCCTGGACACCGAGATCGAGGACCTTGTTCTCGTCGAGCCCGAGGTTCACGGCGACCAGCGGGGCTTCCTGGTCGAGACGTTCCGGGACGACGCCTGGGGAGAGCTCGGGATCGAGGCCGAGTTCGTGCAGGAGAACCACTCGCGATCGGGGCGCAACATCCTCCGCGGCCTCCATTTCCAGACCTCGCCGGGACAGGCGAAGCTCGTGCGCTGTCTGCGAGGGCGGATCTGGGACGTGGCCGTCGACCTGCGGCGGGACTCGCCCGCCTACGGTCGCTGGGAGGGCCACGAGCTCGACGACGAGCGCCACCGCCAGCTGTTCGTCCCGGTCGGCTTCGCGCACGGGTTCTGCGTCCTCAGCGAGGAGGCCGACGTCGCCTACAAGCTCTCGAGCCGCTACGACCCGAAGACCGAGGCGGGGATCGCATGGGACGACCCCGACGTCGGGGTCGAGTGGCCGATTGGCGACCCCCAGCTCTCCGAGCGCGACCGAACCGCCCCGCGCCTCGCCGAGATCGCCGACCAGCTTCCCTGGTAGCTACCCGGAGCGGCGCGCGATCGCCGCGAGCCAGCGGCGCCGGATCAAGCCGGAGAAAGGACGGATCGCGAACCAGTAGAGCCGGAAGCGCCGACGTGAACGCGCGTCGTCCGCCGCGACCCGGGTCTCGGTGATCACGCGCGACCGGCCATCCGAGAGAGACTCGGCGCGCAGGTCGGCGGCGACGCGTATGTGGGGACGGATCCTTCCGGCGAACACGGCCTCGGTGGGTGTTCGCTCCTGCGGCTCGAGCCCGATCGCGACTAGGAGCTCGGCGATGGAGTCCGCGCGCGGCACCCCGCGGAGGCGCATCAGCGCCCCGACGATCGGGTCCGGGGCAGCGGGTGCGGCGAGCCCGATCTCGAGCGCCCGCTCGGCCGTGACCTCCACGGCCCGCTCGTGGCGCTCGGCGAAGTCGGCGCTTGTTGCGGGCAGGTGGCGGTCGATCAGGGGCACGTGGTCAGTATCGCGCCCGGGCGGCCCGTAACATCGATGGGTTGAGCACCGTGCGATCCGCGACCGACGAATCCATCCCCATGGCCCCGTTCAGCGGGGAGGTGAGGCGCTGGTTCGACTCGTCCTTCGAGGCGCCGACGCCCGCCCAAGGGCGCGGCTGGCCGGCGATCGCCTCGGGTGCCCACACGCTGATCTGCGCGCCCACGGGGTCGGGAAAGACCCTGGCGGCGTTCCTGTGGGGAATCGACCGCCTCGCGTCCGAGCCCGAGCGACTCGGGCAGGGAGTGAGGCTCGTCTACGTTTCGCCGCTGAAGGCCCTCTCGTACGACATCGAGCGCAATCTGCGCGCGCCGCTCGCCGGAATCGGGACCGAGATCAAGGTCGGCCTGCGCACCGGGGACACACCCCAGCGCGAGCGTCAGGCGATGCGCCGCAAGCCGCCCGACATCCTGATCACGACACCGGAGTCGCTGTACCTGATGCTCACCTCGCAGGCACGGGAGATCCTCACCGGGGTCGAGGCGGTGATCGTGGACGAGATCCACGCGGTCGCGCAGTCGAAGCGCGGCTCGCACCTGGCGCTGACGCTGGAGCGGCTGGAGCACTTGGTGAGCACGAACGGTGGTGAGGGTCTCCAGCGCATCGGGCTCTCGGCGACGCAGCGTCCGCTGGAGCGGATCGCGAAATTCCTCGTCGGCCCGCGCCGCGAGTGCGAGATCGTCGACGCGGGGCGCAGCAAGGAGCTCGACCTCGAGATCCAGGTGCCGGTCGAGGACATGACGGAGCCCGACGCCTCGATCGAGAAGCGGCGCGACGGCGGCGACTCCGGCATCCCGGACCCGATCGAGGCGTCGCTGGACGGCGCTACCAATCCGCGCTCGATCTGGCCGGCGATCTACCCGGAGCTGCTGCGGCTCGTGCGCGAGCACACCTCGACGATCATCTTCGTCAACAGCCGCCGCGGCGCCGAGCGCCTCGCGAAGCGGCTGAACGAGCTCGCGAACGAGGAACCGGCGCAGGAATTGCCGCCCACTGAGCATGGTGGGCACGACCCGCCCTCCGAGGAGGTGGGGCTGGAGATCGCCAGGGCCCACCACGGGTCGCTCGCCCACGAGGAGCGCGCGGTCGTCGAGGAGCTGCTCAAGTCGGGGAAGCTCCCCTGCATCGTCGCCACCTCCTCGCTGGAGCTGGGGATCGACATGGGCGCGGTCGATCTCGTGATCCAGGTCGAGTCGCCGAAGTCGGTGACCCGCGGTCTGCAGCGCATCGGCCGCGCGGGCCACGGCCTCGGCGAGGTGTCGGTGGGGCGGATCTTCCCCAAGTTCCGCGCTGACCTGCTCGAGTGCGCCGTGGTCGCGAAGCGCATGCGCAGCGGGGAGATCGAGGAGACGGTGATCCCGCGCAATCCCCTCGACGTGCTCGCACAGCACCTGGTCTCGATGGCGGCCACCGACGAGTGGGAGCTCGACGAGGTCCAGCGGATGGTGACCGCCGCGGAGCCGTTCTCGGAGCTGTCCCGCGAGCAGCTGGAGAACGTGCTCGACATGCTCGACGGGCGCTATCCGTCGGAGCGCTTCGCGGAGCTTCGCCCGCGGCTGGTCTGGGACCGCTCCGCGGGGCTGATCCGCGGGCGGCCGGGAGCGCGGCAGCTCGCGGTCGCGAATGCGGGAACGATCCCGGACCGCGGCCTGTACGGCGTGCATCTCCCCGACGGTCGCCGGGTCGGCGAGCTGGACGAGGAGATGGTGTACGAGGCGCGGCCCGGCCAGACCTTCCTCCTCGGGGCGAGCACGTGGCGGATCCAGGAAATCACCCGCGACCGCGTGATCGTCGTGCCCGCGCCGGGCGCGCCAGGCGCCGTTCCCTTCTGGCGCGGCGACGGAGTGGGCCGCCCCGCGGAGCTGGGACGGGCGATCGGCGCGTTCGCGCGCGAGGCCGTGGCGACGAAGCCGGGAAAGCTCGCCGAGGACTACGACCTCGACCGCCGCGCCGCCGAGAACCTCGTCGCCTACCTGCGCGAGCAGCAGTCCGCCACGCGTGTCGTCCCCTCGGACGAGACGATCGTGGTGGAGCGCTTTCGGGACGAGATCGGGGACTGGCGGCTCTGCGTGCTCTCACCGTGGGGCGGGCGGGTCCACGCCGCCTGGGGGCTCGCGTTGGCCGCGCGGATCAGGGACGAGTACGAGTTCGAGGCCGACGCGATCTGGTCGGACGACGGGATCGTCATCCACCTCCCGGACGCCGACGAGCCCCCGGGGGCCGACATCGTCCTGCTCGAGCCCGACGAGCTCGAGGACCTGGTCGTCCGCGAGCTGTCGGGCTCGGCGCTGTTCGGTGCCCGTTTCCGCGAGAACGCCGCCCGCTCGCTGCTGATCCCGCGAGCGTGGCCGGGGAAGCGCACGCCGTTGTGGCAGCAGCGCCTGAAGTCCCAGAGCCTGCTCGAGGTGGCGCGCGACTTCCCGCGCTTCCCGGTCGTGCTCGAGACCTACCGAGAGGTGCTGCGGGACGTTCTCGACCTGCCCGCGCTGGAGCGCCTGCTGCGCGACCTCGCGGCGCGGCGGATCTCGTTCGTCGAGGTGGAGACCCCGACCGCATCTCCGTTCGCCTCCTCGCTTCTGTTCGACTACGTCGCGACCTACATGTACGAGGGCGACACGCCGAACGCCGAGCGGCGCGCGGCAGCGCTCGCGCTCGACCGCGAGCTGCTTCGGGAGCTGCTTGGACAGGAGGAGCTGCGGGAGCTGATCGATCCCGAGGCGCTGCTCGAGGTCGAGGACTCGCTCCAGCACCGCGTCGAGCAGGCGCGGGTGCGGGACCGCGACGCGCTGCAACAGGTGCTTCGCCGGGTGGGCGACCTGAGCGCGGAGGAGTGCGAGCAGCGCGTCGCGGAGGGCTACTCGGCCGGCTCGATGCTCGAGAAGCTGGAGGCCGAGCGGCGGGCGGTGAAAGTCCGGATCTCGGGCGAGGAACGCTGGATCGCGGCCGAGGACGCGGGGCTGTACCGCGACGCGCTCGGCGTCCCTCCCCCGGCGGGGCTGCCCGACTCCTTCGTCGACACGGTCGAGGACGCGATGCCGACCCTGGTCCGCCGCTACGCCCGCACGCACGGGCCGTTCCCCACCGCCCAGCCCGCCGGCCGCTACGGGGTCGACCCGGCGCCCGCCCTGCGCGAGCTCGAGGCGGCCGGGGAGCTGGTCCGCGGCGAGCTACTGCCCGGCGGGACGGAGCGCGAGTGGTGCGATCCCGATGTCCTGCGCCGCCTGCGCCGGGCGAGCCTCGCCCACCTGCGAAAGGAGGTCGAGGCCGCCGACCAGCGCGAGCTGGCGCGGTTCCTGCCGAGCTGGCAGAACGTCGACGCGCACCGCCCGCCCGGCGCGGGGCCCGACCGCCTGCGCGAGGCGCTGGTCCCGCTCCAGGGCGTGGCGCTCACCCCGGAGGTGTGGGAGCGAGACGTGCTCCCGCGCCGCATCGGCGCCTACTCGCCGGCGTGGCTCGACGAGCTGTGCACCGGAGGCGAGATCGTGTGGATCGGGGCGGGCGCACGGGGCCGCAGCGGTGGCCGGGTCGCCCTGTACTTCCGCGCGGACGTTCGCCTCGCGGGACCGCCGCCCTCGAACGCCAAGCTCGAGGCGCCGGAGGGCGAGGGCCACGACGCGATCCGGGAGCTGCTCGGGCGCAGGCCGTGCTTCTGGGTCGACCTGGTGTCCGAGCTCGAGCTGGAGGTCGAGGAGCTGCACGCGGCGCTGTGGGACCTCGCGTGGTCGGGCGAGGTGACCAACGACGCCTTCGCGCCCCTCCGGGCGCGCCGTCTCAGCGCCGTGCAGCGCGCCGAGCGGGCGCGCGGGCGCCGCTTCGCGAGCCGGCGCGCCGCGACCGGCCAGGCGGTGCAGGGCCGGTGGTCGCTGACGGCGCCGCTGTTCGAGTCCGCACCCGAGGTCGGGCCGCG
>JBOGZH010000278.1:0-11791 GCA_050697095.1 Solirubrobacterales bacterium | reverse complement strand
CTCGCCGCTGACCACGTCGACACCCTTGGAGCGCGCGATCGGGACCACATCGTGTCCGCGCTGCTCGAGGATCTCGACGAGGTGCGATCCGGCCCGGCCGGTGGCTCCCGTGACGGCAATCTTCTGGGTCCTGTTTTCGGTCTGCATCGTTCATCCCTTCCAGCGCCGGCGGCTCGGCGCCGGCAAGTTTGATCTGAGGGGCTTGCGCCGCCTCACCCTTAAGACGAACGGCAGCGGGTCGTTTCGACAGCCATGCGAAGCCGCGCTTCTGCTTCGCGCGACACGCGAGAGCCCCGACTCATCCCCGATGCCCGTCAACCGACCGGCCGGTGGGTTCCGCCGTGGGCGTACTCCTCGGCGCGGAGCGGGCGCGGGTGCCCGATCGACCCCACCTCGGCGGTGTCGCGGCCGAACGGGAGGCCCACGGTCCAGTCGGCCACGGCGCGGAGCTTGCGCGCGGTGCCCGGGATCTGGCTCACGTGGTAGGTGCGGGCCATCCACCACGCGGGGAAGCCGCGGAACTTCCACCGCAGCACCTTCGCCACCGCCTTGTGGCGCCCGAGGTTCACGAACGCCCCCATGTCCCGGTAGGTGAACGGGCGGGCCCTCCCGACCCCGAGCGCGGCGGCGACGTTGCGCCCCACGGTGCGGCCCTGGCGAATCGCGAACTGGGCCGTCATAGGGGACACGCCGCCGGCCGGGTTGGGAACGGCGGCGCAGTCGCCGAGCGCCCACACCGCGTCCAGCCCGCGCACGCGCATCGTCTCGTCCACCGGCACGCGGCCGTGATCGTCGAGCGGGACATTGAGCGACCGGAGGCTCGGGTGCGGGGCGACGCCGGTGGTCCACACCACGGTCCGGGTCGGAAAGGTCTCTCCGGTCGAAAGACGCGCGGCCGCGTCGGTGAGCTCCTCGAGCCTCGTGCCCATGCGGACATCGATCCCCCGGCCGCGCAGCTCGTGGAGCGCGTACTCGGCGAGATCGGCATCGGTCTCGGGCAGGATTCGGTCCTGGGCCTCGACCAGGATCCAGTTCATCCCATGGAGCCGGGCGCGGGGGTACCGGTCCACGGCGTCGACGGCGAAGTCCTGGAGCTCGGCCAGCGCCTCGACTCCCGCGTATCCGCCGCCGACGAAGATGTAGGTGAGCTGCTCGGCGCGGTGGGCGGGGTCCTCGGACGCGTTCGCGGCCTCGAGCGTCTCGATCACGTGGTTGCGCAGCCAGATCGCGTCGGCGAGGCTCTTGAAGCCGATCGCTCGCTCCAGGCCCGGAACCGGCAGCAGCCTCGACACCGAGCCGAGGGCGAGCACGAGCTGGTCGTAGCGAATCTCCTCGCGCCCGCCCTCGTGGGTGCGGAGCTCGACCGTGCGGGCGGCGGGATCGTGACCGGTGATCGCGCCGAGACGCAGGTGGGTGCGCCTCAGCATGTCGCGCAGCGGCGTGACGACGTGGCGCGGCTCGAGCGTCCCCGCGGCCGCCTCGGGGAGAAACGGCGTGTAGAGCAGGAAGTTGACGTCGTTGACGAGGTTCAGCCGCGCCGACTGCCGCGGCATCACGCGCTCGAGCTCGCGGGCTGCATGCGCGCCGCCGAATCCCCCACCCGCGATCACGACGTTCCACGTCATCGACCCAGTATTGCACCTTGTAACAAGTTGTTACAAGCCGAGCTTCTGGCGGATCAGCCGCGTCACCTCGCCACCGTCCGCGCGCCCCTGGGTCTCCTTCATCACCGCGCCGACGATCGGGCCGATCGCCTTCGGGTTGCCCTCGCGGATCTTCTCGGCGGCGCCGGGGTTTGCCTCGACGGCGCGCTCCACCGCCGCCTCGAGCTCGCCGGCGTCCGAGATCTGGCCGAGCCCCTTGGAAGCCACGATCTCGGCGGGGTCCCCTCCCTGCGCCACCAGCTCCGCCAGCACCTGCTTCGCGGCGCCGTGGGTGACCCGCTTCGCCTGCACCATCCCGACGAGCGCCGCGAGCGCCCCGGGCTCGACCTTCGACGAGGCCGGGTCCTCCTCCCCCGCCTCACGCAGCTCCGCGGCCAGCTCCCCGGTCACCCAGTTCGCGATCGCCCCGGGCGCCGCTCCGTCGGTGGCGGCGGCGACCGCGGCCTCGAAGTAGGCCCCGAGCTCCGCCTCGAAGGCGAGCTGCGTCGCGACGTCCTCGGGCAGCCCCAGGTCCTCGCGGTAGCGATCGCGGCGCTCGCCGGGCAGCTCGGGCAACTCCTCGCGGGCTGCGCCCAGCATCACCTCCGTGGGCGCGAGCGGGACCAGGTCGGGCTCGGGGAAGTAGCGGTAGTCGTGCGCGTACTCCTTCGTTCGCAGCGGGGTGAGCGAGCCGGTGCGGGGATCGAAGTGGAGCGTCTCCTGGGTCACCGGGCCCCCCGACTCGAGCAGCTCGCGCTGGCGCGCCAGCTCCGCCTCGATCCCCCGCTCCAGGAAGCGGAAGCTGTTCATGTTCTTGAGCTCGGTCTTGACGCCGAGCTCCTCACTCCCCGCCGGGCGCAGGGACACGTTGGCGTCGCAGCGCAGGCTCCCCTCCTCCATGTTCACGTCGGAGACGCCGAGCTGCTTCACGGTCGTGCGCAGCAGCTGGAGCCACTCCCGCGCCTCGGCCGCGCCGCGCAGGTCGGGCTCGGTGACGATCTCGACCAGGGGCGTCCCTCCGCGGTTGAAGTCGACGAGCGACTGGCCCGAGCCGTGGATCCTCCCCGACTCGCCGAGGTGGATCAGCTTCGCCGCGTCCTCCTCGAGGTGGACACGGTGGACCCGGACGTCCCCGAGACGACCGCCGCTGGCAAGCGGGATCTCGTACTGGCTGATCTGGTAGCCCTTCGGGAGGTCGGGGTAGAAGTAGTTCTTGCGGTGGAAGATCGACCGCGGCGCAACCTCGCACTCGAGCGCCGCCGCGATCATCAGCGCGTAGTGGATCGCGCGCTCGTTCGTCACAGGGAGTGTGCCGGGGTGCCCGAGGCAGACGGGACAGGTGTGGACGTTCGGCTCGTCCCCGAACGACAGCGCGCAGCCGCAGAACATCTTCGTCCTGGTCGCGAGCTGGACGTGTATCTCCAGCCCGATGACCGTCTCGTATCCGTTGCCGGTCGCGGTCACCCGTAGCCCAGCTTCCCGAGGTCCGCCTCGCCCATCCCGAAGTAATGCCCGACCTCGTGCAGCACGGTGCGCTTGACCTCTTCCGCGCTGGGGTTGGCGTCGCGGAAGATCACGATCCGCTGCATCCCCCCTCGCGGGTCGTAGATCCCCATCAGGCCGTCGGGGTGAGTGTCCTCGATGACCACCGCGACGTCGCGGAGCCGGTCGCCGAACTGGGGCGGGAGCGAGTCGAGGGCATCCTGCACCGCCTCGCGGCACTCGTCGTCCGTGAGCCGGGCGATCATCCCGCCGCCCCTTGCGGGCGCGCGTCGAAGCCGATGGCCCTCTCCAGCGCGAACGCCGCGTCGAGAATCGTGCTCTCGCTGAACGCGGGGCCGGCGATCTGGAACCCGACCGGGAGCTCGGGCCCTCCCCCGTCGGGCTCGGCGAGCCCGGCGGGGATCGAGATCGCGGGGATCCCCGCGAGCGACATCGGGACCGTGAAGTAGTCGTTCAGGTACATCGAGAGTGGATCGGCGAGCTTCTCCCCGAGCCGGAAGGCGACCGAGGGCGAGGTCGGCGTAACGACGAAGTCGAAGTCCTCGAACGCGGCGCGGAAGTCGTCCGCGATCTTCGTCCGCACCCGCTGAGCGCGGCCGTAGTACGCGTCGTAGTAGCCGGACGAGAGCGCGTATGTGCCGAGCATGATCCGCCGCTTCACCTCGGCCCCGAAGCCCGCCGCCCGCGTGCGCTCGTACATCCCGTCCAGCTGGGGAGCGTCCTCGCGCAGCCCGAAGCGAACGCCGTCGTAGCGCGCGAGGTTCGCCGACGCCTCCGCCGGGGCGATCACGTAGTAGGCGGAGATCCCGTGCTCCGCGCTCGGAAGCGGCGCCTCCCCCACCTGCCCGCCGAGCTCCTCGATCGTCGCCAAGGTGGCCTCGAAGCTCGCCTTCACACCGGCCTCCACCCCGTCCATCGCGAGCCCGCTGGGGACGGCGAAGCGGAGCCCGCCGAGGTCCTCGCGGCTCGGCATCCGCACCCCGTCGACGCCGACGGATGTCGAGTCGCACGGGTCGCGACCCTCGAGCAGCGAGAGCAGCAGCGCCGCGTCGGTGACGTCGCGGGTCAGCGGGCCGCACTGGTCGAGCGAGGAGGCGAAGGCGATCATCCCGTAGCGCGACACCGCTCCGTAGGTGGGCTTGAGGCCGACGATCCCGCACAGCGACGCGGGCTGGCGGATCGAGCCGCCGGTGTCGGTACCGATCGCCCACGGCGCGAGACCGCCGGCGACGGCGGCGGCAGAGCCGCCCGACGATCCCCCCGGGACACGTTCGCGGTCCCACGGGTTGAGCACCGGGCCGAATCCCGAGTTCTCGTTCGAGGAGCCCATCGCGAACTCGTCCATGTTGGTCTTGCCGAGCAGCGGTACCCCTGCCGCGGTCAGGTTGCGCACCGCCGTGGCGGTGTACGGGGGCCGGTAGCCCTCGAGAATCCGCGAGCCCGCCGTCGTCGGGACGCCCTCGGTGCAGAAGATGTCCTTCACCGCGACGGGAAGATGGCTTGCCGCGGCGCCGTGCCCGTTGTCGGCCGCGTTCCAAAGGAAGGCGTTGAGCTCATCGCCGGTGGCCGCCTCGACCCACGCCCAGAGGCACTCCTCGGCGGAGACGTCTCCCGCCTCGATCCCGGCACGTGCCCGCGCCGCCGTAAGGTCGAGCAGCTCGGCCATTTAGATCTAGGCCTCGGCCTGCGGCGAGGGGACCCGGAATGCGCCCTCGGCGGGGTCGGGGGCGGGCTCGAGGATCCCCTCCTTCGGCCAGCTCGGCCGCGGATCGTCCGCCCGCAGCACGTTCTCGAGCTCGACGACGTGCGAGGTCGGCTCCACCCCCTCGATGTCGAGCTTGTTCATCCGCTCGACGTGCTCGAGGATCCCGGAGAGCTCGGTGGACGCCCGCTCCACCTCATCGTCGGTGAGGCGCAGCCGCGCCAGCAGCGCAACGTGGAGGACCTGCTCGCGATCGATCACCGGCCGGATTCTACGAGCGGGCCCCATGCCGCACCCGCGCCGCCTCGCGTGGAGCCGGGTAGCATCTCGGCGCCCATGACCGGCGAGAGGGCCGAGCGCTTCGTCGTCTTCAACCTGCGTCTGCTCGCGGCGAGCTTTGCCGTGGTCGGCTTCCTGTTCATCGCCTTCCCGGACGGGGTGCTCGACGTGATCTCCGACCTCGGCGACGAGATCGGCGACTTCACTCGCGCCCCCGAGACGACGGAGCAGCTGTGGCTCGCGCTCGGATTCGCGTACATGGTGGTGATCACCGGGATCTGCCTCGTCGTCCAGGCCGACGTCGTCCGCTACCGGCCGCTGCTGCTCGTCCTCGTGGCAGGGAAGGCGGCGTCCTCGCTCGCGGCGCTCGGCTTCTACCTCTTCGACGAGGACGTCTTCATCTATTTGCTCAACTTCCTCGTCGACGGGTTGCTCGTCGGCGTCTCGCTGTTCCTGTGGTCCGTCGCGGGCCGGATCGGCCGCGCTGCCGCGCCCCCGTGAAGGCGCAAGCCGGGGCTGGGCGCCGCTGAGCTTCGCACCCTGCGCACGTTCGCGGAGGCGATGGCGCCCGGCGTCGGGGCGCTGCCCGCCGCGGAGGCCGAGGTCCCCGTCGCGGACTCCTTCGCGCGCTACGCGGCTTCGCTGGACGCGCGCACGCTGCGCCGGATCCGGCTCGCGCTGCGGGCGTTCGAGTGGCTCCCCTTCCCATGGCGATTCAGCCGCTCGACGCTGGAGGCGCGGGAGCGGTACCTGCGGGACATGGAGCGCTCGCGCCTGTCGCTGCACCGCGACCTCCTGCTCTTGATGAAGCTCCTCGCCGGGACGCACTACGCACGCGACGAACGCGTCCGGCTCGCGGTCGGATACGAGGAGCGCTGCGAGGTGGCGCCGCAAGGAAGCACACGGGAGGCGGAGCCCGGGCCGGCGCCGCTCGGGGAGCTGGGGCCACCGGAGGGCGGCGAGGAGTGCGACGTCGTGGTCGTCGGGTCGGGCGCCGGCGGCGCAGTGACCGCGGCGATCCTCGCCGAAGCGGGGCTCGACGTGATCGTGCTCGAGGCGGGGCCGTACATGACCCGGGAGACCTACCCGGCGGACCCAGTCGACGCGCTCTCGGCCCTGTACCGCGACGGCGGCCTGACGATCGCCGAGGGACGGCCCGCGGTCCCGGTGCCCGTAGGCCGCGCGGTGGGCGGCACCACCGTGATCAACTCCGGGACGGCGCTGCGCGCCCCGGAGCGGGTGCTCGAGCGGTGGCGCGAGGAGCACGGGGTGGAGTGGGCGACGGCCCTCGAAGCGGATTTCGCCGACGCCGAGAAAGAGCTGCGCGTCGCCCCGGTCGACGTGGAGAGCATGGGGCGCAACGGGCAGCTCCTGATGGAGGGCGCGATGGCGATCGGGGCGAGCGGCGCGCCGTTGCTCCGCAACGCGGGGCGCTGCGTCCAGTGCAGCTCGTGCCCGAAGGGGTGCCGGCTCGACGCGAAGCGGGCGATGCACGTCACCTACCTCCCGCGCGCCGTCGCTGCCGGCGCCCGGGTGCGGGCCGGCGTCGAGGCGGAACGGGTGATCCTCGAGGGCTCGCGCGCCACGGGGGTGGCCTGCCGGGTGAACGGGGAGGGCGAGGGGCGCTCCTACGGGGTCCGCGCGGACACCGTGGTGTGCGCGGGCGGGGCCTTCGGGACCCCCGAGCTGCTGCTCCGTTCCGGATTCGCGGGCGGCGACGGCGGGCTGGGGCGCAACCTGCACGTGCATCCCGCCGCCTGGATCGGCGCGCGGTTCGACGAGGAGGTGCGGGGGTGGGACGGCGTGATGCAGAGCTACGCCGTCGACGAGTGGTCGGACCGCGGGCTGCTGCTCGAGGCCACGTTCACGCCGCTCGCCTTCGGCGCCCAGTGGTTGCCAGGCGTCGGCCGCGAGCACCAGGAGCGAGTCCTCGCCTACGACCGAATCGCCTCGACCGGGGTCCACCTCAGCGATCGCTCCTCCGGCCGCGTCGCGCTGGCGGGTGATGGATCGATGCGTCTCACCTACCGGCTGACGAAGGAGGAGGCGGGGATCTTGACCTACGGGATCGCCCGCGCGGCCGAGATCTTCTTCGCCGCCGGGGCGCGGGAGGTCTACCCGCAGGTGAGCGGCAGCCCGGTGATCCGGCCCGGCGAGGTTGCCGACTTCGAGTCCTCTCCCCCTCGGCCGAGCGAGCTGCGGCTCGAGGCGTTCCACCCGATGGGCACGGCGGCGATGGGAGGCGACGCGTCGCGGAGCGTGACCACGCCGGACGGCGCGGTGCGCGGGGCCGAGGGCCTGTACGTCGCGGACGCGAGCCTGCTCCCGACCTCGCTCGGGGTCAACCCGATGATGACCGTGATCGCCTGCGTCTCGCGGATCGCGGGCCGGCTCGCCGACCGCCTGGCGGGCTGAGGCCGATCGGATCTAGCCGGGCGTGGTCGGCCGCGCCGGAGGCGAGCGCCACGTGGAGGACAGCGCCATCAGGCCGCCGATCGCGGCGATCACCGCCGCCAGAAGCGCGAGGAAGATCCCGATCTTCAGATCGCCGTCACCCGGGGGACTGACCATGCGCACGATCACGATCAGGCCCGCCAACCCGGCCGCCCCGGCGCCCAGCAGCGCGACCACCTTCGCCTCGGGGCCGATGTCGCCGAACGCCAGCCACGCGCCCGCCGCCGCCGCGGCCAGCCCCGCGGCGAACACGACCACGTCGGTGCGCCGCAGGGCGTCCCACGCGCTCGCGTCCACGCCGCCGATCTCGTACCAGGTGATGAACGTGAGCGCCGCGAGCGCGATGCCCCCGACGATCATCACCAGCCCAGCAGTCCGGGGTCCGGCGCTATCGGCCATCGGGGCGTGATCCTATGGAATCGGAGCGCGCTGCGCGACCGGCGGCGGGCGCGCGGCGCGAGCCCGGTCCCTCCCCGATCGCGAGCCATCCCCCGGCGGCGACGCCGATCGCGGCCAGCAGGCCGATGAACAGCCCGTACTCGCGCCCCGCCTCACCGATCGGGTTCAGCACCCGGTAGAACACCAGCAGGGTCGAGATGATCCCGAGCGCCGCCGTCACCGCGGTCGCGCCCACCGCCGCGCGGCCCCTCGGACTGGCCACCGCCGCCACCCCGGCGCGGATCCCGGCCAGCGCCGTCAGGAGCAGTATCCAGTCCACGACGGCGAACGCCTGCCACGCGTTCTCGGTCAAGTCGAGCGGGTCCGGCGGGGTGCCCCCGGCTTGCTCGGAGATCCGCTGGGCTTCCTCGAGGACCTGTTCAGCCTCGGTGCTCGGTCCGAACCAAGGGAGAAAGAGGGAGACCAAGAGCACCAGCCCTGCGATCCCGGCCAGCAGATCCGGCCCGTGCTGAGAATCCATGACGGTCAGGCGGCCGGCCGCCGCCGGACGCCGAGGGCGCCCCCGTTCACGTCTTGCTGCCACCGGACGCCTCCTGCCCGGTCTCGGTCCGGGCTACGGACCGGTCGACGGGGGTGGCGGCGGCGGTGGGGGCGGCTCGCCGGGGCCCGATCCGCCGCCGCCGAAGCGGTCGGCCTCGCCGCTGAGGGTGGTTCCCTCCTCCTGCATCGCCATCCAGCCTCCGAGCCCGATCCCGGCACACGCGATCACGCCCAGGAACACCCCGATCTTGCGGCTGACGTCGAGTCCCTCGACGATGTCTGGCGGATCGATGATCCGATAGAGCACGAGAAGCGTCGCGAGGATCCCGAGCCCGGCCGCGATCGCGCTCGCGGCTACGGGCAGGTTCACGCTCGCCTGAGTCGCGCTCAACACCATCAGCCCCACGGCCGCGATCACCGCGAGGAGCAACACGATGTCGATGAAGTCGAACGATTCCCACGCGTTCAGGCTGCCGAGATCCACGGTCCCTACATCGAACTGCAGCCCACCCGGCGCCTGTATCTCGGGGGTCTCGACGCCGAACCAGCTGAAGAACATGAAGATGAACAGCGCCACCCCGGAAACGCCGGCGAGCAGCTCTCCTGTCCGCACCCTGCTGAAGTCCATTGCGCCTCTCCATGTCGGGGACTCGTCTTGGGCGCCGGGAGCGTATACCTTGGCCCGGTCCCTCGTGAACACGCCGCGGCGGGCACTAGGCGGTGCGAGCGCGCGCCGCCTGGAGCGTGTTGACGAGCAACATCGCGATCGTCATCGGGCCAACGCCGCCCGGGACGGGCGTGATCGCCCCCGCCACCTCGCGCACGGACTCGAAGTCGACGTCGCCCACCAGCCTGTCGTCGGTGCGGTTCGTCCCCACGTCGATCACCGTGGCGCCTGGCCTGACCATCTCGGCATCGACGAGGCGGGGCGCACCAGCGGCCGCGACGAGCAGCTCGGCGCGTGAGCACACCGCGGCGAGGTCGCGGGTGCGCGTGTGACAGACCGTCACGGTGGCGTTGGCGGCCACCAGGAGGCTCGCGAGCGGTCGTCCGACGAGGCGCGAGCGCCCGAGCACGACCGCCTCGGCGCCCTCGACCGTGACTCCTTCGTGGCGGAGCATCTCCATCACACCGGCGGGCGTGCACGGCACGAGCGTTCCCCCGTCGGCGGACCGGCCCTGCGCAAGCAGGCCGCTGTTGGTCGGCGTCAGCCCATCGACGTCCTTCGCGGGGGAGATCGTGGCGACCACGCGATCGGGATCGTGGCCCTCGGGGAGCGGGAGCTGCACGAGGATCCCGTCGACCGCATCGTCGGAGTTCAGCTCCTCGATCAGCTCGAGCAGCCGGGCCGGCGGTGTGTCGGCATCGAGCGGGTGGTGGATGGAGCGCATGCCGGCCTCCTCGCAGGCCTCGTGCTTGCGGCCGACGTAGATCCGCGACGCCGGATCCTCGCCCACCAGGACGGTCGCCAGCCCGGGTGGGCGCCCCGCCCGCGGGGTGAACTCCGCGACCTGATCCGCAACGCGCTCGCGGACCTCTCGTCCGATCGCGGCGCCGTCGATCACGCGCGCTCCCGTCACGGGCGGGCTCTCCTCGATGCTCATCAGGCGGCAGCCTTTCGCAGCGGCGCGTAGTCCGCCATCAGCTTGCGCTCCGTGCCGTCGGAGGCGAAGCGCACCACGACCACCAACCCCGGCTCGACGGCGGTCACCACCCCGTCGCCGAAGCTCGCGTGGACGACGTCGTCGCCGACCGCGAGCTCGATCGGGGAATGCGCGGGGGGCGCTGCCGCCGGCAGGCGCTCACCCGTCCCCCATCCGGTCGCCTCGACCGCCGCGTGGCGTTCGACCAGCTCCTCCGGTATCTCGGAGAGGAAACGCGACGGAAGGTTGAACCCGCGCGCGCCGTACAGGCTGCGCTGGCGGGCGAAGGTCAGGGAGAGCAGGCGCTTCGCTCGCGTCGCGCCGACGTAGCAGAGGCGGCGCTCCTCCTCGAGGTTTCCCTCCTCGATCGAGCGCGAGTGCGGAAACACCCCCTCCTCGCAACCGATCATGAACACGGCCTCGAACTCAAGCCCCTTGGCGTTGTGCAGAGTCATCAGCGTGACTAGCTCCTCGTCGTCGGCGATCGAGTCCTGGTCGGTGTAGAGGGAGATCTGCTGCAGGAACTCGTCGAGCGGAGCGATCTCGGCGCCATCGGGGGAGGCCTCCTCGAGCGCCCGGTTCGCGTCGAACTCGCCCGCGACGCCCACCAGCTCCCGCAGGTTGTCCACCCTGCCCTCGGCCTCGATCGTCCGCTCCGCCTCGAGCGCCTCCAGGTACCCGCTCTGCGAGAGGACGGCCTCGAGCAGCTCCGCGACCGAGGGCTCTTCGGCCGCGCGCTCGCTCAGGCCCTCCATCATCTCGGCGAACCGCCCGACGGCCCTGACCGCGGAGGGACCGAGCCCCGGGACGCCCTCGGGGCGCCGCGCCACCTCCCACACCGGCTGCCCGGTGGTGTTGGCGTGGGAAAGCAGGCGGCCCTGCGTCGTCTGCCCGATCCCGCGCCGCGGCGAGTTGACGATCCGCGCGAAGCCGACGCCGTCGGCCGGGTTCGTGAGCAGGGTGAGGTACGCGATCGCGTCCTTGATCTCCGCCCGCTCGTAGAACTTCGTCCCCCCGATCACCTGGTAGGGGACGTCGAAGCGGACGAGCGTGTCCTCGAGCACCCGGCTCTGGGCGTTGGTCCGATAGAAGACGGCGATCTGGGAGCGCGACGCCTGTCCCTCGCTCGCCAGCCGCTCGATCTCGCCGGCGAGGTAGCGCGCCTCCTCGTGTTCGTCTGTGAGCTCTGCGACCGCGACGCGCTCGCCGCTCGCGGCGTCGGTCCACAGCCGCTTCGGCTTCTGCGCGCGGTTGTTGGCGATGATCGCGTTCGTCGCGTCGAGGATCGTCTGCGTGGAGCGGTAGTTCTGCTCCAGCTTCACGACGTGCGCGCCGGGGAAGTCGCGCTCGAAGTCGAGGATGTTGTTGATGTCGGCGCCACGGAACGAGTAAATCGACTGGTCATCGTCGCCGACCACGCACACGTTGCGCTGCTCGCCGGCCAGCAGCTGGAGCAGGCGGTACTGGGCGTGGTTGGTGTCCTGGTACTCGTCGACCAGCAGCCAGCGGAACGTCTGCCGGTAGCGGTCGGCCACGTCGGGGAACAGCTCGAGCAGGTTCACCGTCCGGAACAGCAGGTCGTCGAAGTCGACCGCGTTCATCTCGTGGATGCGCTTCTCGTACAGCTC
>JBOGZH010000277.1:0-7413 GCA_050697095.1 Solirubrobacterales bacterium | reverse complement strand
GCCCTGAAGGCGGCCGGGCTCGAGCCCGACGCCTAACCTGTGGGCATGCGGATCGCCGTTGCCGCCGACGAGCGAGCGGGCATCGCCGATGTCGTGGTCGAGGAACTCCGCCGCCGCGGCCACGAGCCGATCCCGCACGGCGCCCTCGCGGACGCCGACCGCGACGACTGGGCGTGGGCCAGCGAGCTGGCAGCCCGCGACGTCACCGAGGGCCGCGCCGAGCAGGCGATCGTGTGCTGCTGGACCGGGACGGGCTCGTCCATCGCAGCGAACAAGGTCGACGGCATCCGCGCGGCGCTGTGCGCGGACGGGCCGACCGCCGCCGGTGCGCGGCGCTGGAACGACGCGAACGTGCTCGCGCTCAGCCTCCGCGCGACCTCCGAGGCCGAGCTGGCCGAGATCCTCGACGCGTGGTTCGACGCCGCCTCGAGCTCCGAGGCGGACGATCGCGCCAACGTCGAGCATCTCGGCGAGATCGAGCGTCACCCGTAGTGGAGCGCCTTCTCCCCGAGCCGGGGGCGACGACGGCGTCCGAGCAGTACACGGGGCTCGGGCTCCCGGATCGGGCGCACCCCGACCGCCCCTATCTGGTGACGAACTTCGCCGTCACCCTCGACGGCCGAGCGACGATCGGGGGGCGTTCCGGCCCGATCGCCGGCACCACCGACTCCGAGGTCCTCCACCTCCTGAGGACGCAGGTCGACGCGGTGATGGTCGGGGCCGGCACCCTGCGGGTGGAGCGCTACGGCCGCGTCATTCCCGACCCCGAGCTCCGCGGGCTCCGCGAGCGCGCCGAGGGCCTCGCCCCCGACCCGCTCGCGGTGATCGTCACCGACAGCCTCGACCTCCCGTGGGACGCGGGCCTGTTCACGGCGGGCTTCGGCCGCGTTCTGATCTTCACCTCGAGCGATGACGAGGTTCCCGAGACGGCGACCTCGGTCCGGGTGGAGCGCCACCCGGGCCGCGTGGTCCTGCCCCGCGCGATGGCCCACCTTCTGCACGAGCGGGGCGTGCGCGCCGTGCTGTGCGAGGGCGGACCCCACCTTCACGCCAACCTGGTCGATGCGGGGCTGGTCGACGAGCTGTTCGTCACCCTCGCGCCCAAGCTCGCCCGCAACGAGGGCCCGGGCCTGCTCGAGAACGGGATCGGGGACCCCGCCGACCTCGAGCTGGTGTGGCTGCTCGCCGACGAGGGCGATCTGTTCACCCGCTACCGGGTGAAGCTGTAGGGCGCTAGTGGGGTGTCTCATAACGTTGACCAGGAAATGACGAGGTCCAGGCGCCGCTAGGCAAGGACGCAGGGAGCCCGAATAGCAGCAGCTATTCGGGCGACCGAGGACGCTGCATGGCGGCGATCTGGGGCCGTCATTTCCGGTCAAACGTTGTGAGAGGCCCCACTAGGCCCCGGTGTCCTCGCGGTACGCGGGGACCTCGAGCGGCGGCAACCCGCCCAGCTCCTCCACGCGCCGCTCGCCGCGCCGCAGCATCCGAAGGGCGATGATCGTGCCGCCGAGCAGGGCGGCGAGCCCGAGGCTGACCTGCACGCTGAGCAGTCCCTCCCGGGTCCAGTAGACGTCGCGGAGGTCGAGCAGCAGCGCCGCCTCGTCGAATGTGAGCCCGATCCCCGCTCCGAACGGCAGCGCGAGAGCAGTTTCGATGCGGTCGCTGTCGGTGACGAGGGCGGTCGCCCCACAGCCGAAGGCGATCAGGATTCCGGGAACGAAATGGTGGACGTGCCGTCCTCCCACCCTCACGTTGCCGAACGGCCACCACCCGCTGCGGATCCCCTGAGTCGACAGCCGGACGAGGGCGAACGACAGCACGAAGCCGGTGAGGAGATTGAACAGCGCCGCCTCTCGGCGGGGGGCCGACTCGTAGCCCTCGATCGCGACCGCAACCGTGTCCCTGGTCGCGCCGCCCGCGGTCTCGATCGCGAGCTCTGCCGTGTCGAAGACGCTGTCGGGCTCCTGGCGGCCCGCGGAGCGTCGTCGCGCGAGACGCACGACCTCCCCGAGCATCACGCTCCCCGCCGTGCCGAGCGCGAGCACGGCGAGCCCAACCGTCATCCGGTCGCCGCGGACCCACCTCACGCGGCGGCCCCTAGAGCCGAACAAGGTTGGCAGCCTCGATCCCGCGCGTCACTCCGCGGAAGTCGAGGACCAGGTCGGATCCCTCCACGACGCGGCGGTAGTCGACCTCCGGGTGGGGGGTGATCACGCAGGCGAGGTCGGCGTGGGGGAGCTCCTCGTCCAGATCGGCGGAGCGCATCCCGAGCTCGGGAATCTCGGCCACGTGGGGGTCGTGATAGGCGATCTCGGCGCCGAGCTCGCGCAGGTTGCGGATGATCTTCAGCGCCGGCGACTCGCGGACGTCGGCGACGCCCGCCTTGTACGCGACCCCCAGCAGCAGGATCCGCGACCCCTTGACCGGCTTCGAGACCTCGTTCAGGGTGCGCTCGATCTTGCGCACGCAGAACTGGGGCTGGTTCTGGTTGATCTTCCCCGCCAGTTCGATGAACTCGGTGGAGAAGTCGTGCTCGCGCGCCTTGAACGCGAGGTAGAAGGGATCGACCGGGAGGCAGTGTCCGCCCATCCCGGGCCCCGGCTCGAAGCGCATGAACCCGAACGGCTTCGTCGCCGCGGCGTCGACCACCTCCCAGACGTCGATCGCCATCCGGTCGCACAGCACCGCGAGCTCGTTGACCAGGGCGATGTTGACCGAGCGGAAGATGTTCTCGAGCAGCTTCGCGAGCTCCGCGGCCTCGGGCGTGGACACCGTGAGGACCTCGTCACACACCTCCTCGTAGATGGCGACGGCGCGGTCGCGGCATGCATCGGTGAGCCCGCCGACCACCTTCGGAGTGTTGCGGATCGTGTAGTCGGTCCGGCCCGGGTCGATTCGCTCCGGGGAGTAGGCGAGGTGGAAGTCCCGGCCCGCCGCCAGCCCCGACTCCTCGAGGATCGGCTTCAAGCGCTCGCGCGTGGTGCCCGGGTAGGTGGTCGACTCGAGCACGACGAGTTGGCCCTCGCCCAGGACCGAGGAGAGCGAGGTCGCCGCGTCGACGAGGTACGTGAGGTCGGGGTCGCGGTGGTTGGCGAGCGGCGTCGGGACGCAGACCAGGACCGCGTCGCAGGCGCCCAGCTCGGCGTGGTCGGTGGTCGGGAGCAGGCGCTCGGCCACGGCCGTCAGCCGTTCGGAGGGGACGTCCTCGACGGTGCTCTCGCCGCCGCGGATCCGGTCCGCCACGCGCGCGTCCGTGTCGAGGCCGACCACCTCGTGGCCTGCCTCCGCGAACGCGACGGCGAGCGGAAGCCCGACGTATCCGAGCCCGATGATCCCTACCTTCATGCGCGAAGAGTGTAGGCCCAATATGCGGGTTTTCCCGCCCGAGGGCGCCGTTTGGGGTCCTCGGCGGGGGATAGCATTCCGCCGTCGATGAGGAGATTCCTGAGCCCCGCCGTGCACGGACTGAACGCCGCCAGGCATCTCCTCTGGTATGTGAGCTTCCACGTATCGGGCGAGAGCCGTCCGGGCCCGGGCTCTACCGAAGCGCCCTGATCTCGCTGAACACGGCGGTCGGCCGGTCCGGCTTGCGCGGGGCAAGCTCGTCTGCGATCACGTGTGAGACCGCGTTGATCAGCGCCAGGTGGGTAAACGCCTGCGGGAAGTTGCCCAGGTGGCGCCCGCTTCGCGGCTCGATCTCCTCCGCGTAGAGGCGCAGCGCCCCGGCGAGACCGAGCAGGCGCTCGCACAGCGCCCGCGCGCGATCGGGCTCGCCGATCTCCGACAGCGCCGAGACGAGCCAGAAGGAGCAGATCGTGAACGTGCCCTCCTCTCCCGACAGCCCGTCGTCGGTGTGCTGCACCCGGTAGCGGAGCACGAGCCCGCCCTCGGTTAGCTCGTCGGCGATCGCGATCACCGTCGCCCGCGCGCGCTCGTCGTCGGGAGGAAGCAAGCGGACCAGCGGCACGAGCAGGGTCGAGGCATCGAGCGCGTCTGTCTCGTAGTGCTGGCGGAACACGCCCCTCTCGCTCACCCCCCGTTCGAGGATCTCCGCGTGGATCTCGTCCGCGATCCCGGCCCAGCGCGCGGCGCGCTTCGCCTCGCCGCGCTCCTCGGCGAGGCGGAAGCCGCGGTCCAGCGCCACCCAGCACATCAGCTTCGAGGAGACGTAGTGCTTCGGCTCCCCGCGCGCCTCCCAGATCCCCTGGTCGGGCTCGCGCCAGAACCGGACCGCGCCCTCGACCTGGTCGGCGACGATCCCCCACAGATCGTCGTCGATCTCGTGCTGCTTGCTGTGGATGTAGACGCCGTCCAAGAGCGCCCCGAAGACGTCGTTCTGGCGCTGGGTGTGAGCGGCGTTGCCGACGCGGACCGGACGCGCCCCCTCGTATCCGCTCAAATGCCCGAGCTCGCGCTCCGGCAGGTGCTTCTCGCCGTCGATCCCATACATGATCTGCACCTCGGGCCCCTCGGCCCTGCAGATCTCCGCCACGAAGCCGAGGAAGTCGGTCGCCTCCTCGTCAAAGCCGAGGGTGTGAAGCCCCCACAGGGCGAAGGTCGAGTCGCGGATCCACGAGTAGCGGTAGTCCCAGTTCCGCTCCCCGCCGGGGCTCTCCGGGAGCGAGGTGGTGGCGGCCGCGAGGATCGCGCCGGTCGGCGCGTAGGTGAGGCCCTTCAGCGCGAGCGCCGAGCGCATCAGGTGGATGCGCCACGGATGGTCGGGAAACTCCCCGTCGGTGAGCCACCGTCGCCAGAACTCGAGCGTCACATCGATCCGCGCGCGGGCATCCTCCAGCGCCCTCGGGAGGTTGTCGTGCGCGCCCCAGCCGAGCCCGCAGAAGCACCCTTCGCCCTTGCGGAGGGTGCGGCGCGCGGTCGCCCGGGAGCCGTCGGGCTCCAACTCCATGTCGGCGACCAGGCGCAGCGGCGGGCCCTCGCCCCGGGTCTCGGCCGCCCGTGGACCGTCGAGCGACCACGTGGCCGCCTCCAATCCGTACTCGTGGGCGAGGTCGCAGACCATCTCCACCTCCACCTCGCCCTCGACGCACTCCGCGGTGCGAAGCAATAGGCCCTCGGCGTCGTGCCCGCTCGGCGGCCGGCGGTGCACGTGTTCGCCGCCGTCCCGCCACTCCCCGATCACGAGGGCGTCGTGCACGACCAACCACCCACCGCCGGTGGTCCAGGTCGTCTCGAGCACGTTGGTCCCGGGCTCGTAGCGACGGGCGAGCGGGACGCGGAACCCCGCCGGCCCCACCCGGAAGCGTCCCGCTCCGCGGTCGAGCAGCGCGGTGAAGACGCTCGGGGCATCGAACCGCGGCACGCAAAGCCACTCGACCGCGCCATCCGGCGCGACGAGCGCCCCGGTGTGCGAGTCCGAGAGATACGCGTAGTCGCCGATCGGCGGAAAGCCGCCCTGCACCGGGGATGTCATTCCGGCGACTGTAGCCTCAGACGGTCAACCAGGCTTCGAGCGTCCGCCGGCCCGCCTCGGCGCCGGGCATCTCGGGGGATGTGGGGATCCGCAGCGCGAAGGCGCGCGCGCCGGCCTTCGACTCCGGGGTGGGGAAGGGCGCGTCGTAGGCCGCCGCGACCTCGTCGCCGGGGTCGGTCTTGCAGGCGCGGCGGACCAGCATCGAGACCGGCACGTCCTCCGTCCGCTCGACGAAGGACCCTCTCCCTCGTCGACGCGGGCGAGACGAAGGCCGTCGATCTCGGTGTAGCGCGGCTCGTACGGGACCGGGAGATCGGCGAAACGCTCGTCCGGCGTCCGGTAGGTCCCGGTCATCCGTCAGGGCTTGACGACCATGAAGAACGCCGCGACCAGGACCACGATCCCGGCGATCGCTCCCGCGGCGTTGATCCGGCGTGACAGCGCACGGTACTCGGCCGACAGCTCCCCGCCCTGGCCGAGATCGCGCTCGGCGACGCCGATCGCCCGCTTCACGGCCGGCTCGACGACTCCATGGACTATCGCGAAAAGGACGATGATCGCGGCGATCCCGACGCTCACCCACGACTCGCCCATCGAGATGCTCGCGTCGACGAGCATGTAGATCCCGGCGAGGAGGAGCAGGACCATCCCCGGGGTGACGATCCCAAAGTCGACCCGGCGCATGGCGCGAAGCACCGTCGGCACGGCGCGCGGATTCGCGCTCTCCGCCAGCGCCGTGAACGGCGCGTACGCGAAGGGGGCGCCGAGCGCGACGATAACCGCGGCGACGTGGATGAAATTGCCGATGTCATATGAGGTGACCGCTGTGAGCATCGCGGGGGGAACGTATCATCGGCCCGTGGGCGAATCGAAGTGGTCGATGTGGTCCGAGGACTCGATGCTCTCAATCGGGTCGAAGGGCTCGTTCCTGTCGATCGGGTCCGTGGGCTCCTTCCTCTCCGTCGGCTCGATCGGCTCGGCCGGCTCCGCGTTCTCGATCGGCTCCGCGGGGTCGATGGGCTCGGTGCTGTCCGCCGGCGCGCGCTCGTCCGCGCTCTCCGCGGGGACGACCCGGGGCGTACTCGGGTCCCGGAGCGAGGCGCCGGTCAGCGTCCTCACGGCCGCGATCCTGGTGATCGCCGCGCTGCTGATCGGCTGGTCGCGACGGGGCTGACCGGGCTCGCGAGTTGATCCGCCTCTACCGCGCCCACTGGTCGACCAACTGCGAGCGTGTCGCGCTCGGCCTCGCACACAAGGGCGTCAATGTCGAGTCCGTGCTGATCGAGTACTCGGACCGATCGCCCGTCGAGCGGATCAGCGGGCAACCGCTGGTGCCGGTGATCGTGGACGGCGACGAGGTGGTCCACGACTCGACCCGGATCCTCCGCAACCTCGAGGAGCGCTACCCGGAGCCGTCGCTGTTCCCGGCGGATCCGACGCGTCGCGCCGAGCTCGACGTGTTCCTCGATTGGTTCAACGAGGTGTGGAAGCGAGCGCCGAACACAATTGAGGATGAGCTGGAGCGCGAAACCCCTGACGAGAGCGTGATCGAGCGCTGCGGCGCGCTGATCGCCTCACGGCTGGATCTCTTCGAGGAGCTCCTTACCGACCGCGAGTACCTGATGGGCGACGAGTTCTCCGCCGCCGACTGCGCCGCGTTCCCGTTCCTCAAGTACGCGCGGATCCGCGACCCCGAGGACACCGAGCTCTACCACCGGATCCTCGACGCGCGCCAGGACCTCGGCGGGGACCATCCCCGGCTCGTCGCGTGGATCGATCGGGTCGACGAGCGCCCGCGCGCCTATGGGGACACAGTGGCCGGCTGACGGCATCCCGGTGCAGAAGTGGGCCGTGAAGGACTCGAACCTTCAACCTTGGGCTTAAGAGGCCCCTGCTCTACCAATTGAGCTAACGGCCCGGGCGCGGGTTGATGGTAGCCGCGCTACGGCGCGGGCTGCGGCGCCGGGGAGCTCCCCCCC
>JBOGZH010000276.1:0-1961 GCA_050697095.1 Solirubrobacterales bacterium | reverse complement strand
GCGCTCGTCCCACCCCGGCGCCGAGCGCTCGAAGAAGCCGCGCATCGGCCGCCGCAGGACGGGCCACAGCCACGGCGCCCTCACGAGGGTGTCGTTGAGAAGCCGGCCCATGACCCGGATGGGAGCGGGCGGCCGGTTGCGCTCCGAGGACGGAACCATCACGGGCCATCTTCCCAACCCGCTAAGTTGGCCGCCCGGTGCGGACCCGAACAGCCCTCGTCATCGCCCTCGTCACGGCCTGCGGCGCGATCTCCGCGTGCGGGGGAGGGGACGATGAGGACGATGCCGGAGTCGCACTCCCGGAGGGTTGCGAGTCGGTGGAGGAGCCGGCGGCGAAGGACGTCAAGCTCGACAGGCCGAAGCGCTTCGAGGCGCCGCCCAGCGGCGAGGTCGCGGTCGTGGAGACAAGCTGCGGCTCGTTCGAGATCGAGCTGGACACCGCCTCCTCGCCGAAGACGACGGCCTCCTTCGCGCGCCTGGTCGAGGCGGGCCTGTACGACGGCACCGCCTTCCATCGGATCGTCCCCGAGTTCGTGATCCAGGGCGGCGATCCGCTCGGCGACGGGACGGGCGGGCCGGGCTACTTCGTCGACGAGCCGCCGCCGAACGACGTCGAGTACACGAAGGGGACGGTGGCGATGGCGAAGACGGAGGTCGAGCCGCCGGGGCGCTCCGGGAGCCAGTTCTTCGTCGTCGTCGCGGCCGACGCCGGCCTGCCGACGGACTTTGCAGTGCTGGGCGAGGTGAACAGCGGGCTCGACGTCGTGCAGCGGATCGCGGCGCTCGGCGATCCGGCGGCCGGACAGGAGGGCGCGCCGCTGGCACCTGTCGTGATCGAGGGGATCACGCTGCGGTAGGCCGGGCCGCAAGCGCCGGTGGCTACGCTGATGTGTGATGGCGGTCGGCGTCGGTGATCGAGCACCGGAGTTCGAGCTTGCCGGTACAGAGGGGCGCGCATACCGCCTGTCGGATTACCGCGGCAAGTGGGTGATCCTTGCCTTCTACCCTGGCGACTTCACTCCGGTGTGCACGCGGCAGTTTTGCTCCTATCGCGATGCCGAGGATCGGCTCGACCAGCTCGGGGTCGAGGTGCTCGGGATCTCCCCGCAGACCGTCGACTCGCACAACCGGTTCGCCGCGAAGCACGACCTCACGGTGCCGCTGCTGGCGGACGAGGGTCGCGAGGTGATTCGGGCCTACGGCGTCGGCGCCCCCGGCGGGCTGGTCCGGCGCTCGATCTTCATCGTCGACCCCGACGGGGTGATCCGGTACCGGCGCCTGGCCCTGCTCGGCCTCCACTACCAGGACATCGACGACCTCGGCAAGGCGCTGGCCGCGGTCCGGCACTGAGCGGCGTCGCCCGCGAGCCCGCGCCGAAGCGCGGGGGCGGTAGCGTGCGCGCCATGAAGGACGTGCGTGGATTGCTGCTCGATCTCGACGGCGTTCTCTATGTGGGGGACGAGCCCGTGGAGGGCGCGCAGGCGGCGGTGGTGGAGCTGCGCGACGCCGACCTCGGCCTGCGCTTCGTCACCAACACGACCGAGCGCTCCAAGGCACAGACGCTCGAGAAGCTGGAGAACCTGGGGTTCGAGCTCTCGCCGCAGGAGCTCGTGACGCCGGCGGCGCTCGCCCGCAAGCATTGCCTCGACGCCGGCCATCGCACCGTCGCGCTGATCATGAACGAGGACGTGAAGCGCGACTTCGAGGGGCTCGAGGAGGTCGACGAGAGGCCCGACGCGGTGATCATGGGCGACCTCGGGGAGGCGTTCGGGTTCGAGATCCTCAACCGCGCCTTCCGGATGGTGATGGACGGCGCGGAGCTGGTCGCGCTGCAGAAGAACCGCTTCTGGCTCACCCCGGAGGGGCTCTCGCTCGACGCCGGGCCGTTCGTCGCGGCGATCGAGTACGCGACGGGAAGGGAGGCCGTGGTGGTCGGAAAGCCGTCGCGGTCGTTCTTCGAG
>JBOGZH010000275.1:0-1854 GCA_050697095.1 Solirubrobacterales bacterium | reverse complement strand
AGTTCGTCGGAGAGCTCGACGGGGTCGAGAAGGTCCACCCGAAGATGATCTTCGACCCGCCGTGGTCCCCGGAGATGATGTCCGAGGACGCGAAGTTCGCGCTGGGGTTCTGAACGGCTCTGAGCGCCCCATGCCGCTCCCTAGCCCCCGCCGCCCGGCAACCGCTCCCGGCTTCGCTCGATCGCGCGTCCGACCCCGTCGGGGATTCGCGAGCGTAGGTCGAGGGCGCCGGCGCCAAGAACCCTGACGAGGTGGGCGCCTAGGCGCACGAGCTCGAACCGATCGGCAAGCGAGAGGTCCGAGAGCTCGGCGTCCCCGCTGCGGACATCGTCGATGTCGTAGCGGCGCTTGGACTCGACGAACGACACTGTGCGGCGGACGATCTCGTGGTCGGGCTCGCAGGCGGACAATCCCTGGTCGAGCCAGGCGATGGTGCTCTGGTAGCCGAGCGCGAAGTCGCTCGCGCGCAGCTCGTGGCTGAGAAAGCCGCCGAAGTCGCCCATGAACTCGCCTGCCAGCAGGCTGCCGACGTCGTCGTCGGAGCTGTCGGCAAGCACCAACGGGGAGATCACGTCGATCGAGACGCGCTCCTTGCCGACTAGGCCGCCGATCTCACACAGTGCCCGGCGCAGCAGTCAGGTCGCCGTCCGCCGCGTCCGTGTCGTCGCGGCCGCGGTGACGTTCGTCGGCGCGCATTCCTGCGCGCTCGGACCCGACCTCCGCGATGAACTCCCGCAGGCTGGACGCCGCCTCGTCGTCGAGATCCTCCGCGAGCCGATCCGCGAGCCGCTCGGCCCACTCGATTCTCGAGTTGTCCTTCTCGATCCGGCGCATGTCGTCGAAGAGGCTTTGCTCGGAGAGGATCGCGAGCGCGCGCGAGGCGCCGGTCTGCCAGCTCGGCTTG
Source organism: Solirubrobacterales bacterium (assembly GCA_050697095.1). GTDB lineage: Bacteria > Actinomycetota > Thermoleophilia > Solirubrobacterales > 70-9 > DASPWW01. The sequence continues at coordinate 950 of JBOGZH010000275.1, read as the reverse complement.
GCGTCGGGATCACTCCACCTGTCCAGCGAGGCGTTCTCGGAACGCGGGTCGATGAGCACATGAACGCCCCTCGAGACATCGCCTTCACGATGCAGCGCCCTGCCGGCGGAAATCACGCGTCCGAGCGGCTGCGCGGCGAGCAGTTCGCCGTCCGTGTACCAGAGGCGGCCGGACTCGGGAAAGTTCTCGATCCCGTGGCTCTCGTATGCCTCGGCGTCGGCTCGGCGGTCGAGCAGCTGCGGAGCGAAGCCTCCGGGGCTCGCGGCGGAGGCGAGGACGAAATCGAGGGGCGACCGGCCCGCGGGGGCGAGCATCTGCTGCAATCCGCCACCCGGCTCGAGCTCGAAGCGCCCCCAATCGGCGTAGGTCGCGCCGGTCACTGGGGAGTCGCGACGCAAGCCCACGAATCGGATACGTGAGCCCGCGCAGGCCGGTGACCTGCACATGCAGCGCGAGCGAGCGCCTCTGGCGATAGTCGATGCCGTCGGGGTCGGCTCGCGCCGGCCCGTCGGCGGCGAGCACCTCCGGCACGCGCTCGCGGAGCTCGTCGAATGAGAGCAGCGCGTTGGAGTCGCTACCGCGCAGCAGCGGCAAGGTTACGCGCTCGACCCAAGTCTCGTGCAAGAGCGCCTCCGGATCGAGTCCCTCGAGCAGGGCATGGGCGGTGAAGAAGCTCACCAGCGCGCCGGCGGAAGCCCCGCCGATCGCGTCGATGCTGGTCTCGGTGGCCTCCTCGGCGTCCAGGTAGCGGACGGCGCCCGCCAGGCCCGCGGCCGCGCCGGCCTCATAGGCGCCGAGCGAGGCGCCTCCGGAGAGGGTCAGGTAGAGGCGGAGTGGGCGGATCGCTCCCGGGAAGTACCCGGTCGGCAGCTACTTACCCGCGAAGTACTCGGCGTTGATCGGGGTGTACTTGGCCCACTCCTCGGGCAGCTGATCCTCGGCGAAGCAGG
>JBOGZH010000274.1:0-7655 GCA_050697095.1 Solirubrobacterales bacterium | reverse complement strand
CGGCCGACTTCGGCTTCTCGACGTGCAGGCGCCCGCGCCTGTTGACCAGCAACGAGCTGCCGCTCTTGGCGGCGGCGAAGATGTCGGGGTCCCCGTCGTTGTCGTAGTCGGCGACGGCGAGCTTCTGGACGTTCGCGTCGTGCCGGCCGCGGAGCATCTGCGCCAGCTCCCACCTCCCTTTCCGGAGCCGGTGGACGACGAACCGCTTCTTGCGGACCGCGATCAGCTCGTCGCCGCCGCGCTCGTCGACGTCGAGCCACACGAAGGCGGTCGCGCGCACGTTGGCCCGGCGCAGGGCGCCGGAGGCGCTCTTGAAGCTCCCGTTCGCACGCTGCCGGAACAGCTTCGGGCTCTCCCCAAGGCAGTCGGCGAAGACATCGAGGCGCCCGTCGCGGTTGAAGTCGACCGAGGCCGCAGCCCGGCCGCGGCACGTCCCCTTCCTGATCCCCGTGCCGGCGATCGCATCCTCGAAGCGGGAGCCGTCGCCGAGCAGCAGCTCGTCCTGGATCACCCCCTTGTAGAGGTCGATGTTCCCCGACACGCCGCCGCGGGTGACGAAGATGTCCAGGTGACCGTCGCGGTTGTAGTCCGCCCACGCCATCCCATGACGGTCGCGCTGATACAGCGTGAACTGGCGTGAGGAGGGATTCACGGCGCGCCGTCCGGCGAACACATCGAGGAGGGAGAACGGGGGGTCGATCGAGACATCGAGCGGGATCCCGGTGCTCTCGGGCTTCACCCGCACGGTCGAGTCGCCGCTCATCGAGAAGCGGGCGACCGTCCGCGGCGGCTGCTGCGAGCCGTCCTGGGTCACCGCCACCTGCGCCCCGGTCGCCTGCTCGACCGTGAGCGGCGCGAGAAAGCGCAGCTCCCCGCTCACAGGCTGGCCGGACCCGACCAACCGCAGCGTGACGCCCGCGTTGCGATAGATGTACAGCCCCGGGGCGTCCATGCCCGGCTGGTTGGGGTCGTCCTCCCAGCCCGGGAAGGCGGGGGTCTGGTTGAGGCCCGCCGCGGTGAGCCGATCCTCGAACGCGCCGCTTCCGTCGTTCGCGAGCAGGAGCTGCGTGGAAAGATGGTTGGTGGTGAACACGTCGAGGTCGCCGTCGCCCTCGTAGTCGACCACGCCGAGGTCGTCGAGCGTGAATGCCTGTGCCGGGAACTCGCGCGGCTCGAACCAGCCGTCACCTTGCGCGCCGGCCGGAGCCGCCGTCGCGATCGCGCAGACAACGCACACACCCGCCACCAGCACTGCCCCTGCCGCCCTCATTGCGGCTCCCAGCCTACCGCCGCTCACTCCGACCAGCGGAAGGGCCCCTCGATCGTCGGGGTGAGCGGGAGCTTGCGCTGCAGCCACCGGTAGCGGTCCGATCCAGGGTCGAGCGGGGGGCGCAGCTCGTCGAGGAAGCCGGGCAGGTGCCCCCAGCGGTGGTAGTGGACGTGCACCAGGTCCTCGAGGTCGAGGTCGCGCACGCCGGGCGGCAGCAGTCTGCGCTTGGGGAGCGGGTAGTTGTATTCCTCGGGAAGGATGCGCACTCGACCGTGGATGTCGGCGATCACGCCTGACCACGCGACCTGTTCCATCAGCACCGGCTTCTTGAAAACACAGCCCGACTCGAAGAGTCGCACCAGCGCCTCCTCCCAGGCCGCGAACAGCCCCGCCTCTCGGCGCGCGGCGACGAGCCCCGTGTTCCAGTAGGCACGCACCCGAGCCCGATCGACGATCGTGGTGACGAACGGCCAGGAGCGCACTCCGAGCTCGTCGTACACGCGCTGCCAGTAGGGCTCGTTCGGGTCTCCCGGCCCGGTCGACCCCGCGGTGCGGCTGTTGCCGACCGGCTTCGCGGCAGCGAGCCACTCGCCGTCCACCAGCGCCCGGGGCTCGTCCAGGAACACGGTGTCGCTGTCCACGAAGGCGAGCACGTCGTGGTCGAGCTCGCGCTCCGCCCACGCGGAGACGTAGACCTTGTTCAGCACGGGAGGGTCGCGATAGGGCATGTCGAGGCGCATCTCGACGTGCGCGACGCCGAGCTCACCGAGTCGCTCGATCGTCCGTGCGGACGGCGCGTCCTCGGGAGTGGTGAACGCGTACACGGCGGCGCCCGCATGCGCCCCGCCCCACTCGCGCACCGACTCCGCGAGCAGCACGCTCTGCGACTCGAGCTTGCCGCGCGCGACGCGGATCAGGAACGCGATCTCGCTCAACAGATGAGTTGTTCCATGGCCGCGTGCGCCCGGGGGCGCGCGTGGCCGAGCAGGTCGAGGACGCAGGGCGCGAAGTGTGCTCCCTGCACACGAGCGCCCGAGGACGAAGAGATGCGATGTGCCACGTGCGTCATCCGGGTGGGCGTGGTCGTGGAACAGCTCATCTAGAGATGGCTGAAGTTCGGCCACGCGGAGAGGTCGATCTCGGGACACAGGCGAGCGAGCTGGCGGACGTCGTCGGTCAGCCGCGTGACCAGCTCGTCGTGCATCCGCGCCGGAAGCGGAGGCTTGTCCCGCGGGGAGCGCTCGCGAACGAGCTGGTTCGGAAGCTCGTCGAAGGGCTCGAGCCCCAGGAACCCGCACGTGGCCCGCATCTGGCCGCCGGGGTCGCCGAGACAGCGCTCGAACTGGAGCACGAGGCCCTGCTCGCGCGGGTAGAGCTCGAACAGCCGCTTGAGCTCGGCGTGATAGAAGCTCCGCCACAGGGCGTCGGTGATCTCGATCATCCGCAGCGGACGCTCCGCCTCCTCGGCGAGCCGCACCATCCGCGCCGCGCCGGAGCGGTAGCGCTCGATCGGATCGCGCAGGATCACGAGGATCCGCGCGTCGGGCGCCGCCTCCGCGAGCAGGGGCAGCGACCAATAGTCGTGCATGTAGCGCGGCGTCCACTCGCCGCTGATCGTGCCGGGCGGGCGCGGGAAGAGGCTGTGGTAGCGCTGCGCGAAGTCGGGCGGCACCTCCCCGTTCCAGAAGCGGTTGAAGTAGTGCAGCTCCTTGCGCTGTCCCTTGACCCGCACAATCCCGGGGTGGGCCTCGATCGCGCGGTACCACCAGCTCGTCCCCGAGCGCTGAGCCCCGATCCCGACGAACTCAGGAGGCCCGGTCCGCCACCCCTCGGGGCACTCCGGGACCTCGATGGGCTGGGCCCAGCGTGGCGTGCGATCGGATCGCTCGGCGCCCTCACGTGCCTTCGAGCCTGCACGTAGCGCCCTGACTCTGCGGATCATGAGGGTGCCTCGCGGCGAAGAAAGGGTAGGCGGCTGACGTTCGTGCGAGTATAGGTCCGCGATGCAGATGTGGCGTGGCCTGCGCGGCCGGGGGCGTCCCGCCGGCCCCCCGGCTCCCTTCATCGTCGGAGTCGCCCGCTCGGGCACGACGCTGCTGCGCCTGATGCTCGACGCTCATCCCGAGCTCGCGATCCCACCCGAGACCCACTTCATTCCCAAGCTGGTGAAGGCGTGCGAGCAGGACGGCGACTCCCGCGACCGGGTGTTCGAGCTGCTGACCTCGCACCGCCGCTGGCCCGACTACGGGCTCGATGCCGCCGAGCTGCGCGAGCGGCTCGACCGGATCGAGCCATTCGCCGCGGGCGATGCGCTGCGCGCGTTCTACGGGCTGTACGCGGAGAAGCAGGGCAAGCCGCGCTGGGGCGACAAGTCCCCCTCCTACGTGCGAAGGATGCGCCGTGTTCAATCGGCGCTCCCGGAGGCCCACTTCGTTCATCTCGTCCGTGACGGCCGGGACGTCGCGCTGTCGCAGGTGGAGGTGGACTTCGGCCCGGACGCCCTCGACGACGCGGCCCGCGACTGGGTGGATGGGATCGGGAAGGCACGCCGCCAGGCCCGACGCCTTCGACACTATCTCGAGCTCCGCTACGAGGACCTCGTCGCGGACCCGGAGCCGGCCCTGCGGCGGGTGTGCGAGTTCATACGGCTTCCGTGGGACCCCGCGATGCTCGACTACCACGAAGGCGCTCGGGAGCGGATGGCCGAGGTGACGCGGGACCTCGAGCGCGGCGGCGGGCCGGCGATCCCGGCGGCCGTTCGCGCCAGCCGCCACACCCGCGTCGCCGAGCCGCCGCAGCGCGTCCGCGCGGGGCGGTGGCGGAACGACATGTCGCGATCGGACCGGGAGCGGTTCGAGGCGGTGGCGGGCGGGCTGCTGTCGGAGCTCGGTTACGAGGTTGGACAGCCGGTGGACCGGTGAGCGTCACGGAGGCGAACCGCCATCGCGCGCTCGGGCTCACGGACTCCGAGTACGAGCGGATTCGCGAGCTGCTCGAGCGCGACCCGAACGACCTCGAGCTGGCGATGTTCTCGCTGCTGTGGTCGGAGCATTGTGCCTACAAGCACTCGCGGAAGCTCCTCCGCAGGCTGCCGACCGAGGGCCCGCGGGTCATCATGGGCCCGGGCGAGAACGCCGGCGCAGTCGCGCTCGGCTCGGGGCAGGCGGTCGCGTTCAAGGTCGAGTCGCACAACCACCCGAGCGCGGTGGAGCCCTTCCAGGGCGCGGCAACCGGGGTCGGGGGCATCCTCCGCGACGTCTTCGCGCTCGGCGCCCGGCCGATCGCGGTGCTCGACTCACTGCGCTTCGGGGAGCTCGACTCCGAGCGCTCGCGCTACCTGTTCGACCGCGTCGTCGCCGGGATCGGGCATTACGGCAACTCGATCGGGGTCCCGACGGTCGGCGGCGAGGTCTACTTCGAGGGCCCCTACGAGCACAACTGCCTCGTCAACGCGATGTGTGTCGGGCTCGCCCGCGCCGACGACCTGATCCGGTCGGCCGCGGCCGGAGTAGGAAACGCGGTCGTGCTGCTCGGGGCCTCGACCGGCCGGGACGGGATCGGCGGCGCATCCGTGCTCGCCTCCGCAGAGCTCGAGGCGGGAGACGAGAAGCGCCCCTCGGTCCAGATCGGCGATCCCTTCGAGGAGAAGAAGTTGATGGAGTGATGCCTGGAGCTGCTCGACCGCGGATTGCTGGTCGCGCTCCAGGACCTCGGCGCGGCGGGGCTCACCTCATCGGCCGGAGAGATGGCGGCGAAGGGCGGAGTCGGGCTCGACGTCGACGTCGACCGCGTGCCGCTGCGCGAGGCCGACATGGAGCCCTTCGAGGTGATGGTGTCCGAGTCCCAGGAGCGGATGCTCGCGGTCGTGGAGCCGGGCCGCCTCGACGCGGTCCTGGCCGTGTGCGACCGGTGGCAGACATCCGCCGCGGCGATCGGCGGGGTCACGGACACGCGGCGGATCCGGGTGCTTCGAGGGGACGAGGTGGTCGGCGACGTGCCGGTCGAGGCGCTGGTCGACGGCTGCCCGCTGTACGACCTCGAGCCCGCCGAGCCGGACGGCTGGATGTACGCGAACGGGGCGTCGCTCGCCGAGGACGGCGACGCCGGCGCGATCCTGCTCTCCCTGCTCGCGTCGCCGAGCATCGCCTCGAAGCGGTGGGCGTTCGAGCAGTACGACTCGATCGTCCAGTCGCGCACGGTGCGGCGACCCGAGACCGCGGACGCGGCCGTGCTGAAGCTCGAGTCGGGCGGAGCGATCGCAGTATCGATCGACGGGAACGGCCGCCGGGTCGCGTGCGATCCCTACAGGGGCACGGTCGAGGCGGTGCTCGAGTGCGCCGCCAACCTCGCCTGCGTCGGCGCGGAGCCGCTCGGCGTCACCAACTGCCTCAACTTCGGCAACCCCGAGAAGCCCCACGTCGCGTGGCAGCTCGACGGCTCGACGCAGGGGCTCGCCGACGCCTGCCGCGAGCTGGGCGTCCCCGTCGTCGGCGGCAACGTGTCGCTGTACAACGAGACCGACGCGGGCCCGATCTATCCCACGCCCGTGATCGGGATGGTGGGCGAGCTCCCGGACCCCGCGCGGGCGTCGGGGGTCGCCTTCGCCTCGGACGACCTGATCGCGCTCGTAGGCCCCTTCGCGCCCTCGCTCGCGGGCTCGGAGCTCGCGAAGCTGCGCGGCGACCTCGGGCCGGGCCTGCCGATGTTGCCGATCGACCTCGTCCAGGCGGCGATCGAGCTCGTTCGCGAGGGAGTGCGCGCCGGGAAGCTGCGCTGTGCCCACGACGTCTCGGACGGCGGGCTCGCCTGCGCGCTCGCCGAGTGCGCGATCGCGGGCGGGGTGGGGGTCCGCGCCGATCTCGACCCGATGGTCGAGCTCCGCGGCCTGTCGGGTGAGACGTGCCTGTTCGGAGAGGGCCCGGGCGGGTTCGTGGTCGCCGGCGAGCAAGCGGCGATCGAGGACCTGGCCGCGGCGATCGGCGATGCGGGCGCGCTCGTGATCGGCGAGGCCGGCGGCGAGCGGATCGAGCTCTCGGCCGCGGAGGCTGAGCTCTCGATCGCGCTCGACGACGCCGAGCGCGCTTGGCGGTCTCTCGACGGGCGCATCCGCTAGCATCGTCGCCTTCGAGCGCGGGCACGCTACGCGGCCGGCAGGGAATCCGACCGCCGCGACTTAGGGGCGCCGCGCTTGTTGAACGCTTGATGCGAATGATTCGCACAACCCTGCGGCCGCCCATTGCCGCGCTCGCGCTCACCACGACCGTGGTCGTGGTCGGGGCCGTTTTGCTGACCCAAAGCGCCTCCCCGGCAAGCGCGGCCCCGGGCGATACGCCGAACGTCGTGATGGTCGTCACCGACGACCAGCGGTTCGACTCGTTCGACAAGCGCGCGATGCCGGCGACCGAGAAGCTGATCGCGGACAAGGGCACGGTGTTCACCGACACGATCGTCACGACGCCGACCTGCTGTCCCTCCCGCGCCACGATGCTGACCGGCCAGTACGGCCATAACAACGGCGTGATCGCGAACTCCCCGGGCTATCGCGCCCTCGTGGAGCCCGGGAACACGCTCCCGGTGTGGCTGAAGGAGGCGGGCTACCAGACCGCGCACCTCGGCAAGTACCTGAACGGCTACGAGGGAGCGGTGGACACGAACACCGAGATCGCGCCTGGCTGGGACCAGTGGTACACGCTGCTCACCCCGCGCCGCTACTACGACTACAACCTCGCCGTCAACGGAGATGAGGAGGGCTTCGGAAACAAGGACCAGGACCACTTCACGCGCGTGATCAATCGCCAGACCGCGCACGTGATCCGCCGCTTCGCGAACAAGAGCGACCCCTTCTACGTCCAGGTGGACCAGTTCGCTCCCCACACGGAGAGCGGTACGAGCCCCAGCGCCGGACGCTGCAAGGGCGGCGCGGTTCCCGACCCCCGCGACGAGGAGCTGTTCGAGAACGTCAAGCCACGCGAGGCGCCCAACTTCAACGAGAAGGACGTCACGGACAAGCCGTCTTTCATCCGCAACCGGGAACGCCTCGACGCCACAGGGAAGAAGAAGGTCGCTAAGCGCCTCGGCTGCCGTCTCGCGTCCCTGCGGGCGGTGGACCGCGGCGTGAAGAAGATCGTCCAGACCCTGAAGAGGGAGGACCAGCTCGACAACACGGTGATCATCTTCACCTCGGACAATGGCTACTTCCAGGGCGAGCACCGGATCTCCGTCAACAAGACCTTCCCCTACGAGGAGGCTCTCCGGGTGCCGCTCGCGATCCGGGTGCCGCCGGGAGTGGCCGGCGGAGGAGGCGCCGGGAAGGTGAAGGAGCTCGTCTCGAATATCGACCTCGCTCCCACGATCCTCGACCTCGCCGGCGGCGAGCCGTGCAACG
>JBOGZH010000273.1:0-4680 GCA_050697095.1 Solirubrobacterales bacterium | reverse complement strand
CCGGGTCACCGTCCCGGCCGCCGATCGCTACGAGATATGGGTCGGCGGCTCGGTGCGAGCTCGCCTCGACCTCCTGGTCGACGGGCGGCTCGTCGGGTCGGTCCGCCACCGGCTCAACAACTCCGGCCAGTACATCCTCCTGGGCCGGGCGCGGCTCGCGCGCGGCTCCCACGATCTCACCCTCCGCCTCGCCGAGCCGGATCTCCATCCCGGCAGCGGCGGCCAGCCGCTCGCGATCGGCCCCCTGGCGCTGACCCGCGGCGAGGCCCCCGAGCGCGAGGTCGTGCGCGTCGCGCCACGCCGCGCTCGCAGCCTGTGCGGCCGGAGCTGGGACTGGATAGCGGCATTGGGAGCTTGACCGCAGCGCGGTGCCCGCCTGGGCGGCGGCTATCGTGGACTAGATGAACGAGCCCACAACCGCGCACACTCGGGTGGCGCGCGTGGCGCTTCGCATCTCTTCGTCCTCGGGCGCTCGTGTGCTGAACGCACACTTCGCGCCCTGCGTCCTCGACCTGCTTGGCCACGCCCGTCCCCGCGCGCACGCGGCTATGAACTCGCTCATCTAATGCCCGATTTCAAGCTCAACCCCGCATACACGCCGACGGCCGACCAGCCGGGGGCGATCGCCGGGCTCGCCGACGGACTCGAGACCGACGAGCGCTTCCTCACCCTGCTCGGCGCGACCGGCACCGGGAAGACGTTCACGATGGCCGGGGTTATCGAGGCGGCGCAGCGCCCCGCGCTCGTGATCGCCCACAACAAGACCCTGGCGGCACAGCTGTGCAACGAGTTCCGGGAGTTCTTCCCCGACAACTCGGTCGAATACTTCGTCAGCTACTACGACTACTACCAGCCGGAGGCCTACGTCCCCGCCCAGGACCTCTACATCGAGAAGGACTCCTCGATCAATGACGAGATCGACCGCCTCCGCCACGCCGCCACCGCGGCGCTGTTCGCGCGCCGCGACGTGATCATCGTCGCCTCCGTCTCCTGCATCTACGGGATCGGCTCGCCGAAGCTGTACAGCGAGCAGATGCAGCTGTTCAAGGTCGGCGAGTGGATCGACCGCGACGAGGTGTTCCGCAAGCTGATCACGATGCAGTACGGGCGCAACGACACCAACCTCACGCGGGGGAAGTTCAGGGTCAAGGGCGAGCTGCTCGAGATCTTCCCCGCGTACGCCGAGACCGCGTACCGGGTCTCGCTGTTCGGCGACGAGATCGAGTCGATCCAGCACTTCAATCCGCTGACCGGAGAGGTGCTCGACGAGATCGACCACGTCTCCGTGTGGCCGGCGACCCACTACGTGACCAAGGAGGAGGACATCGAGCGGACGGTGAACGAGATCCGCCGCGAGATGAACGAGCGCACCGCGTACTTCGAGGAGCAGGGCAAGCAGCTCGAGGCGCACCGCCTGCGCCAGCGCACCGAGTACGACCTCGAGATGCTGAAGGAGCTCGGCTTCTGCCCCGGGATCGAGAACTACTCGCGGATCTTCGACGGGCGTTCCGAGGGCAGCCCCCCGCACACGCTGATCGACTACTTCCCGGACGACTTCCTCGTGTTCGTCGACGAGTCGCATCAGACGATCCCGCAGCTCGGCGGGATGTACGAGGGCGACCGTTCGCGCAAGCAGACGCTGGTCGATCACGGGTTCCGGCTTCCCTCCGCGATCGACAACCGGCCGCTCAAGTTCGAGGAGTTCCTCTCCCGGATCGGGCAGATGGTGACCGTGTCGGCGACTCCCGGCCCCTGGGAGCACGCCGAGTCCGCGCGGATCGTGGAGCAGATCGTGCGCCCGACCGGGATCGTCGATCCGGAGGTGGACGTGCGCGAGACCCACAACCAGATCGACGACGTGATGAACGAGACCCGCCGGCGCGCGGACGTGGGCGAGCGCGTCCTCGTCACGACGCTGACCAAGAAGATGGCCGAGGACCTCACCGCCTACCTGCTCGAGCACGGCTTTCGGGTCCGCTACCTGCACTCGGAGGTGGACACCCTGGAGCGCATCCAGATCGTCCGGGACCTGCGGCTCGGCGAGTACGACGTCCTGGTCGGGGTCAACCTCCTGCGCGAGGGCCTCGACCTCCCCGAGGTCTCCCTGGTCGTGATCCTCGATGCCGACAAGGAGGGCGTCCTGCGCGGCGAGACCAGCCTGATCCAGACGATCGGGCGGGCGGCACGCAACGTCAAGGGCACCGTGCTGATGTACGCCGACCGCGAGACCGATGCGATGCGCGCGGCGCTCGGCGAGACGGACCGCCGCCGCGAGATCCAGCTCGCCTACAACCGCGAGCACGGGATCACGCCGGAGACGGTGCAGAAAGGAATCTCCGACCTCACCGACTTCCTCGCGATGGAGTCCCGCGCCGCCCCCGCGCGGCGCAAGCGCGCGCAGCGCGACGGGCACGAGATCCGCGGCCCCGAGGACCTGGAGAAGGTGATCGTCGAGCTCGAGGAGGAGATGCTGGTCGCCGCAGAGGAGCTCCGCTTCGAGGAGGCGGCCCGGATCCGCGACGAGCTCAAGGAGCTGCGCCGCGACCTCGAGGCGATGCGGGCCTAGCCGTCGCTCTCCCTGCGGGGCGCCTCGAGGCTCTCCGTCGGCCTGCCCCCGAGGGCCGCGCGGAACGAGTCATAGAAGCGCTCGACGCGGTTGTGTCGGAAGCGCTTCTCGGCCCGCGCCTGCTTGTCCGGGTTGCGCTCTCCGTAGCGGCGCTTTGCCCACCGAGAGTTGGGCTTCGCGAGCCGCACCGCTCCGTAGAAGGCCAGCGGATAGAAGAACAGCCCCGCCACGCCGTGCCCGATTCTCCGCTTCAGGAAGCAGATCGCGACCGTGCAGATGTCGATCAGCAGGCCGGCGAGGGAGATGAGGAACAGCTCCCAGTCGGAGCCGTCGAGCTCGAACGGCACGACTCCGAGGAACACGATCCCCATGAACACCGCCGCGACCACCACGGCGTCCACGGAGCGCCGGCCCTCCTCGGCCCAGTAGACGTCGTCGAGGTGCAGCCACAGCGCGAACTCGTCGAATGTGAGGCCCGCGCCGATCCCGAACGCGACCGCGGTCAGCTCCCACCACGGGGACACGTCGCCCAGCCCATACGCGAGCGTGGGCGCGATCAGCATCAGCACGATCCCGAACACGAGGTGGTGGATGTGGAGGCCCCCGGGGGTGACACTGCCCGGCCACCACGGCACCTTGGGGCTTCGCATCAGGCGGGTGCTCGTGCGGATGAAGAGGAACGAGCCGAGGAAGCCGACGAAGACGAGGAATACGCCCTCGCGTCCCGCATCGAGGATCTGCTCCCGCCACAGCTCTCCCACGAACGCGACAACTGTCATCGTCGCGCGATTATCGCCTACGCTTCCCGCATGGCAAGCGAGAGCGCCGAGTCACTCGCCAGGCAGGCGGCGGAGCAAGTACAGAAGGTGATCGAGGCGGCCGAGAAGCGGGCCGAGGAGATCGTCACGCGGGCCGAGGAGGAGGCGGAGCGGGTTCGATCGCGCGCCGACGCCGAGGCCCGCCAGCGGATCGAGCGCGCCCAGGAGGCGGTCGACCGACTCCTGCGCCAGGCCGACGAGCTACGCGCCGCCGTAACCAGCCTCGGCACCGAGGTGGCGGGCGACGGCGAGGCGAAGGCGGAGGTCCCGGCCGCGCCCGAGATCGACCCGACCCCGGTCACTGTCCCGGAGCCCGAGCCGGCGCGCGAGCCCGAGCCGGAACCTCCGGCCGTGCCGGAGCCCGAGCCCCCGCTGGAGCCCGAGCCTCAGCCGCCCGAGGTGCCGGAGCCCATCCCGCCCGGCGGGGGCCGCCCCTCCACCGAGCAGCTACTCGAGCAGCTAAAGGGGAGCGCCGCGAAGCCCGACGAGGCCGGGGCGCGCCTGGTGGCGATGAAGATGGCCCTCGACGGCAAGCCGCGCGAGGACGTCGAGCGCCACCTGGCAGAGAGCTACGAGCTGCCCGAGGCGGACAGGCTGCTCGACGACGTCTACTCCCGGGTCGGGAAGTAGAACGCGCTCAGCGCTCCGTCGTGAAGGTCCCGGGGCCGCCGCCCTCACGGGCGCCGGTCGCGTACTCCGCCATGTCCTGGGTCCACAGCTCGACGACGTTGCCGTCGGGGTCCGTCAGGTAGATCGCGCGGTCGGCGCCGAGCTGCACCGGTCCCTCGATCTCCGCGCCGCGCCGGCGAAGCCGCTCGAGGATTCCGTCGAGCGCGTCCCTGGGGACCTGCATCGCGAAGTGGACGTGAGCGCCGCCGCGGCCGCCGGCGAGGCCGGTCTGCGGGGTCCACAGGCCCAGCCGCGCGGAGTCGCCGATCAGGTACCAGTAGCGACCCTGTCGCCCCTCTCCGTACAGGGTCTCCTCGAGCCCGAGCACGTCGCGGTAGAACGCCCGCGCCCGGTCGAGGTCGGAGACCTCGAGCACGAGCTCCGAGATGCCGCTCACCGGGGGCGGATCGGCCATGGCCTCGAGGGTATTTGACCGAGGAGCGGCCGCGTTGGGCCGCTGGCCACCGCTTCCACCAGACGACGCTGCCCGACAACACCCCGTTCAAGAGCGTCGTGGCGAAATGCCAGTCGGGGGAGAAGATCATCGGCGGCGGCGCGAATGCCCTGGTGTCCGGGGAGAGCGTCTAGTGCCCCGTCCACCAATGAATGCCCCGTTCTGGCGGCTGC
>JBOGZH010000272.1:0-12212 GCA_050697095.1 Solirubrobacterales bacterium | reverse complement strand
GGCGGAACCTTCGACGTCTCGGCGCTCGAGATCGGCGACGGCGTGTTCGAGGTCAAGGCGACCTCGGGCGACAACCACCTCGGCGGCGACAACTGGGACAAGGCGATCGTCGAGTGGATCGTGGCCGAGTTCAAGAAGGACCAGGGCGTAGATCTCTCCACGGACAAGAACTCCCTTCAGCGCCTCTACGAGGCCGCGGAGAAGGCGAAGATCGAGCTCTCCACCACCCAGGAGACGCAGATCAACCTGCCGTTCATCACCGCGACCGACGCGGGACCGAAGCACCTCGACATCAAGCTCACGCGCGCGAAGCTCAACGAGCTGACCGCGGAGCTGCTGGACCGGATCGTCTCGCCCGTCAAGCAGGCCCTCTCCGACGCCGACACCGAGATCGACCACGTGGTGCTCGTCGGCGGCATGACCCGGATGCCGGCGGTCCAGGACAAGGTCAAGGAGCTGACCGGGAAGGACCCGCACAAGGGCGTGAACCCGGACGAGGTCGTCGCCGTCGGCGCCGCGATCCAGGCGGGCGTCCTGGCCGGCGACGTCAAGGACGTCCTGCTCCTCGACGTGACTCCGCTCTCGCTCGGGATCGAGACCAAGGGCGGCGTGTTCACGAAGCTGATCGAGCGCAACACGACGATCCCGACCCGCAAGTCGGAGATCTTCTCGACCGCCGAGGACAACCAGCCCTCGGTCGAGGTGCACGTGCTCCAGGGCGAGCGCGAGATGGCCGCCTACAACAAGAGCCTGGGCAAGTTCCAGCTCACGGGAATCCCGCCGGCCCCTCGGGGCCTGCCCCAGATCGAGGTCACGTTCGACATCGACGCGGACGGGATCCTGCACGTGACGGCGAAGGACCTCGGCACCGGCAAGGAACAGGCGATCGAGATCAAGGGCGGCTCGGGCCTCGACGAGAAGGAGGTCGAGCAGATGGTCAAGGACGCCGAGTCCCATGCCGACGAGGACCGCAAGCAGCGCGAGCTCGCCGAGGTCCGAAACACGGCCGAGAACGCCGCCTACCAGGCGGAGAAGCAGCTCGGCGAGATGGGCGAGCAGATCGACGCCGACGCGAAGACCGAGATCGAGGCCGCGATCAAGGAGGTCAGGGACTCGCTCAGCTCCGACGACGCGGAGGAGATCAAGGCGAAGACGGACGCCCTGCAGCAGGCCTTCCACAAGGTCTCGGAGCAGATTTACCAGTCCGCGCAGGAGCAGGCGGCAGCCTCCGGCGACGGCGCCGGCGACGGCGCCGCCGCCGCCGACGAGGAGGAGGTCGTGGACGCCGAGGTCGTCGACGACGAGCGCTCCTCGTAGCGGAGGCCTGCGATGACGACCGGAAGGCGAGCGGGCGAGCCGGACGTCCCGGCAAGCCCGGCGGGCGCGCCGCAGGAGTCGGCGGATCCCGCGGGAACCCCGAAGGATTCAGCCGATCCGGCCGCTGCCGAGGCGGGAGCCGAGCGGGCGGGCGGACTTGACGCTCTCGAGGAGGATCTCGACCGGTTGCTGAACGAGGCGCGGAGCGAGCGCGACGAGTACCTCGAGCTCGCGCAACGGACCCGCGCCGACTTCGAGAACTACCGCCGCCGCGCGGCCCAGGACGCCGAGGAAGCCGGGCGGCGCGCGAAGAGCTCGCTCGCCCGGGAGCTGGTCCCGAGCCTCGACAACCTCGAGCGCGCGCTGCGGGCGGCGGGAATCGACCCGGATGCCGAGGACCATCCCGGTACAGACCCGGCCGAACCGGAGGCGCCAGCCGAGGATTTGGCCGGCAATGGTTCTGGCCTTGCCCACGGTGTGTTGCTCGTCTACCGCGAGCTGCGGTCCACCCTGGAGCGCGCCGGCGTGGAGACCTACGACCCGGCCGGGGAGCGGTTCGATCCGACCTGGCACGAGGCCCTGGCGACCCGCGCTCAGGACGGCACCGAGGCCGGAGTCGTGCTCGAGACGGTGGAGAAGGGCTACCGCCTCGACGGCCAGGTGCTGAGGGCGGCCAGGGTCGTCGTCAGCGAGTAGGGGGGCCGATGGCGAGCGGCGACTACTACCAGGTGCTCGGGGTCTCCAAGAAGGCCTCCCAGGACGAGATCAAGAAGGCCTACCGGAAGCTCGCGCGCGAGTACCACCCGGATCGAAACCAGGGCGATCCGAGGGCGGAGGAGCGCTTCAAGCAGGTTCAGGAGGCCTACGACACGCTGTCGGACCCCGAGAAGCGCAAGCGGTACGACAGCGGTGGAGCGTTCGCGGGGTTTGGCGGCCGCGGCCCGTTCGGCGCGGGCACCGCGCCGGGCGGAGCCGGCTTTGCCTCCGACCTCGGCGACATCTTCTCCACCGTCTTCAATCGCGGTGGCCGCGAGGCGGGTCCGCAGCCCGGTCGCGGCGGCGATCTCGAGACCGAGGTGCGGCTCACGTTCGAGCAGGCGATCGAGGGCGATCAGGTCTCGATCACCGTCCCGAAGGCCTCCACGTGCAAGATCTGCGGCGGCACCGGAGCAAACCCGGGGACCTCGCCCAAGGTCTGCCCACAATGCGGCGGCCGAGGCGTGGACGCCCAGAGCCAGGGGCTGTTCTCGATCAGCCAGCCGTGCCCCCGCTGCGGCGGCTCCGGCCAGATCATCGAGAGCCCTTGCCGCGGCTGCGGCGGCTCGGGGCTAACCGAGCAGATGAAGCGCTACCGCGTGAACATCCCGCCCGGCGTCCGCGACGGAACCCGGATCCGCCTCGCCGGCAAGGGTGAGGACGGTCCCCGGGGCGGACCGCCCGGCGATCTCTACGTCGTCACCAAGGTCGCCCCCTCGCCCGTGTTCAGACAGCGCCGCGACGGCGATCTCGAGGTCGTCGTGCCGATAACGATCGCCGAGGCGATCAAGGGGGCGACGGTCGAGGTGCCGACGCTGAGCGGCACGAAGCGGATCCGCATCCCCGCCGGGACCCGCCACGGGGCGGTGCAGCGGCTGCGCGGAGAAGGCCCGCCGGAGCCGGGCGGTCGCGGGAAGCGCCGTGACATCCGGTACCGGTTCGAGATCGACATCCCCCGCGACCTGACCAGCGAGCAGAAGCGGGCGCTCGAGCAGCTCGCGGAGTCGCTCAACGACCACAATCCGCGCGAGAGCCTCCTGCGCGCCGCGCGGCGCTCCGCGAACGCGGATCAGTCCGGTCAGTCCGGGAAGGTGGGCGCGACATGAGCCCGCGGAAGCGAGGCAGGGAGGCGACGGACGGAGACCCCCGTCGGATCGACTCGCGGCGCGGCGTGTTCATGATCTCCGTCGCCGCCGAGCTCGCCGAGATGCACCCGCAGACGCTGCGGATGTACGAGACACGCGGTCTGATCACGCCGCAACGATCGCCCGGGAAGACGCGCCTGTACTCGCAGGCGGACGTCGACAGGCTGCGCAGGATCCAGCGGATGACCGAGGAGGGCCTCAACCTCGCAGGAGTCGAGACGGTCCTGGAGATGGAGCGCCAGCTCGATCGCCTCCGCGGCGAGCTGAGCCGGATGCGCCGCCGCGCCGCCGAAGCCGAGAAGCGGATGCTGGAGGAGATCGAGCGGGTGCGGCGCTCGGTGCGCGCGGAGATCGTGCCCTACGGCGCCTACGAGCCCGACGAGCTGATTCCCGGGAGCGGCGCGGAGCCGGTCAGGATCCCGGTGGAGCGCCGAAAGCGCCGCGGATCCGCGGCCGGCTAGCTCGGCGCGCTCAGCCGCCGCTCCCCAGCAGACGAGCGGCGATCCCGCGCACGGTCTCGGTTCCGTACTCGTGCGAGGGCTGGGCGTCGGTGAGGACGGCGATCGCGAGCTTTCGGCCGCCGCCCCGCAGCAGCGCGGCCTGGTGGACCAGCTGCCCTCCAACCGAGGGCCGCCAGCCACCCTTGAACCAGGCGCTCCAGTCCTCCCCTGCCGCCGCCGGGATCCCCCAGCGCTGCTCGGGGACGACCCCGGCGAGGAGCCGCATCGCGAAGCCGCGGTGGGGCCCCGCCAGCGCGCGGTGCTCGAGCCTGCGCATGAACCACGCCATGTCGCGGGCCGTGACCCACGCCTCGGACCAGAACCCGGCGGGGCGGAAGTCGCGCATGCCGGTCCTCCTCGCGACCGCCTCCAGGCCCGCGTCCCCCCCAGCGGCGTAGACCGCGTCGGCGGCGTCGTTGTCGCTGTAGGTGATCATCGCGGTGAGGCGAGCCCGCGTCGCCGCGTCGAGCGGCGCCTCCCCGACCCGATCGAGATAGGCCGCGAGCAGGAGCGCCTTCGTCACGCTCGCGGACTGGAACGGCACGTCCGCCCGAAGGCCGTGCACCCGGCCGCGCGAGTCGACGACCGCGAAGGACACCCTCTCCCCCCGGGTGGCGGCGAACTCGCGCGCCCGGCGCACGTCGGGATGTCGCGGAAGCCGGTCGAGCGGCCGCTCCACCGGGCCTGCGCGCCACCCGTCCACCGGCCGCGCCCGGACGGTCGGCTCCGAAACACCGCCGACGGCCACCGCGAGCACGATCGCCAAGAGCCCGACCGCGACCAGCACCGGGAGAGGGGAGATCGCGGGACGCACCGGGTCAGCCCGGCTCGTAGACCTGGAGCGCGGTGTGCTCGGCGATGAACCCGAAGTCGGCGTCGTTGTGCAGCACGGGCACGCGGTTGCGAATCGCCACCGCGGCGATCAGGCAAGCGAGCTGGTTGCGCATCGTGTGGCCGGCTCGTCGGACGGCGCGGTAGATCCCGGCCGCGGCTTCGTAGTCCATGGGCTCGACCCTGAGGCTGCCCACTCGCACGAGGTCCTCGTGCAGGCGCGCCGCAGCAGACTCGCCCGGAGCGCCGGCCAGGAGCTCCATCAGCACCGGCTCGGTGATCGAGATCTCGTGTGCGCGAAGCGATTCCATCGCTCGGTCGGTCGAGGTGCGCGTGTGGCGCAGATACTCGATCCAAGCCGACGTATCGGCGAGGATCAGCCTCGCGGGATGTCCGTCCCCGGGCCCCGCTCTCGATCCTGCTCCTCGATCCATTTCTCCAGCGAGCGGTCCATGCGCCGCATGTCGTCGAGGTTGCCCTCCCACCCGATGCCCTGCAGAGCGCGAAATTCCTCGTCGCTCAAAGGCTTCACGTACAGGGCACGAAGCGCGGCATCCACGGCCTCGCGCTTGGTCTTGAACCCGCGCTGGCTCATGACCGCCTCCATCAGCTCATCGTCGATCTCGATGTTGGTGCGGGACATCGTCGATCAGTGTATCGCGGCTACACCTTCAAGGTGTAGGAAATGTGTAACGATCCGCGGGCGAAGCGATCGGGCCAGTCCACGCACAGAAATCTAAGTCGATTTGACATAGATTTGTCCCGATTTCCTGGTAGCCTTCAGCCCACCGATGCAACCCGACCGCTTCACGATCAAGGCCCAGGAGGCAGTCGCCGCCGCGTCGCGGATCGCCTCCGAGTCCGGGAACACCGAGATCGCCCCTGCGCATCTCCTCCTTGGCCTGCTCGAGCAGGACGACGGCCTCGTCGTCCCGGTGCTCCAGAAGCTGGGCGCGGACGTCGACGCGATCATCTCCCGCACCCGCGGCGCCGTCGACGAGCTTCCGAAGCTGAGCGGCGACGCCGAGCCCGACGTGCGGCCGTCCTCGGAGCTCGTGCGCGTGCTGCAGCGCGCGGAGAAGGAGATGGCCGGCCTCGGCGACGAGTACATCTCCACCGAGCACTTCCTGCTCGCGCTCGCCGACCGCAAGTCGAGCGCCGCCGAGATCCTCCCGAGCCGCGACGAGCTGATCAAGGCAGTATCCGAGGTCCGGGGCCCGCATCGCGTCACGTCGCCGAACCCAGAGGACACGATGCAGGCGCTGGAGAAGTTCGGCCGCGACCTCACCGCCGAGGCCCGGGAGGGCAAGCTCGATCCGGTGATCGGCCGCGACGAGGAGATCCGGCGCGTGATCCAGGTGCTGTCGCGGCGGACGAAGAACAACCCCGTGCTGATCGGCGACCCGGGGGTCGGGAAGACGGCGATCGTCGAGGGGCTCGCGCAGCGGATCGTCGCCGGCGACGTGCCGGAGTCGCTGCGTGACCGGCGCGTGATCGCGCTCGACATCGGCTCCCTGCTCGCCGGCTCGAAGTACCGGGGGGAGTTCGAGGAGCGCCTCAAGGCCGTGCTGAAGGAGGTCCAGGCGGCGGAGGGCCAGATCGTCCTGTTCATGGACGAGCTTCACACGATCGTCGGCGCGGGCGCGGCCGAGGGGGCGGTCGACGCCGCCAACCTGCTGAAGCCGATGCTCGCCCGCGGCGAGCTGCGCGCGGTCGGCGCGACGACCCTCGACGAGTACCGCAAGCACATCGAGAAGGACGCCGCGCTGGAGCGCCGCTTCCAGCCCGTGATGATCTCCGAGCCCGACGTCAACGACACGATCGCGATTCTTCGCGGGCTCAAGGAGCGCTACGAGGTCCACCACGGGGTGCGGATCTCCGACGCGGCGATCATCGCCGCCGCGACGCTCTCGGGGCGGTACATCTCGGACCGCTTCCTCCCCGACAAGGCGATCGACCTCATCGACGAGGCCGCCTCGCGGCTGAAGATCGAGATCGACTCGATGCCGGTCGAGATCGACGAGGTGGAGCGGCGCATCCAGCAGCTCGAGATCGAGCGCCAGGCGCTGTTGAAGGAGAAGGACGAGGCCTCCAAGGCGCGACTCGAGGCGATCGAGTCCGAGCTCGCGGAGCTGGGCGAGCAGAGCTCGGAGATGAAGGCTCGGTGGCAGACCGAGAAGGGCGCGATCGAGGCGATCAAGCAGGCGAAGGTCGAGCTCGAGGAGGCGAATCGCGACCTCGAGCGCGCCGAGCGGGACGCCGACCTCGAGCGCGCGGCCGAGCTTCGCTACGGGCGCATCCCCGAGCTCGAGCAGACCGTCATCGACCAGGAGGCGCGGCTCGCCGAGCTTCACCGCGACGGCGGATCGATGCTCACGGAGGAGGTGACCGAGGAGGATGTCGCCCAGGTCGTTGCCAAGTGGACGGGGATCCCGGTCTCGCGCCTGATGGAGGGCGAGGTCGAGAAGCTGATCCACATGGAGGAACGCCTCCACGAGCGCGTCGTCGGGCAGGACGAGGCGGTCGAGGCGGTCTCCAACGCGCTCCGCCGCTCGCGCGCCGGACTGTCGGATCCCAGCCGCCCGATCGGCTCCTTCCTCTTCCTCGGCCCAACCGGGGTCGGCAAGACCGAGCTCGCCCGCGCGCTCGCCGAGTTCATGTTCGACTCCGAGCAGGCGATGGTGCGCCTCGACATGTCCGAGTACATGGAGAAGCACACCGTCGCGCGGCTGATCGGAGCGCCACCGGGCTACGTCGGCTACGACGAGGGCGGCCAGCTCACCGAGGCGGTGCGGCGCCGGCCCTACGCGGTGGTCCTGCTCGACGAGATCGAGAAGGCGCACACGGACGTCTTCAACGTCCTGCTCCAGATCATGGACGACGGTCGTCTCACCGACGGCCATGGCCGCACGGTGGATTTCTCCAACACGATCCTGATCATGACCTCGAACGTCGGCTCGCAGTTCATCGTCACCGAGGCCGACGAGGAGAAGATGCGGGAGCAGATCGAGGAGGTCCTCTCGGCGACGTTCAAGCCGGAGTTCCTGAACCGGGTCGACGACACCGTGATCTTCCACCGCCTCACGC
Source organism: Solirubrobacterales bacterium (assembly GCA_050697095.1). Lineage (GTDB taxonomy): Bacteria > Actinomycetota > Thermoleophilia > Solirubrobacterales > 70-9 > DASPWW01. The sequence goes on along the minus strand of JBOGZH010000272.1, from coordinate 4,576 downwards.
GCGAGGACATCTCGAGGATCGTCGAGCTCCAGGTCGCCCACCTGACCGACCGGGTGCGCGAGAGAGGGATCGAGATCGAGCTCACCGACGACGCGCGCACCCTGCTCGGGGACCTCGGCTACGACCCGACCTACGGCGCCCGCCCTCTGAAGCGGGTGATCCAGAAGCAGCTCGTCGACAAGCTGGCCCTGCGCATCCTCGAGGGCGAGTTCGGCGAGGGCGACGTGGTCCGTGTGGACGCCGCCGACGGCGAGCTCACGTTCGAGAAGGCGCCGGCGCGCGTCGCCGAGGCCGCGTAGGCCTACCGCTTCCTCTTCTTCTTCACCTTCCAGGCGTGGCTGTCGGGCGTCGGGTCCGCGTTGCCCGCCTGGTCGACGGCTCTGGCCTGGAGCGCGTGCCGCTTGCGCTTAACTTTGAACGTCTCGGACGAGTCGCACGGCTCGAAGTCCTTGTTGTCGAGCTTGCACTCGAAGCTCGAGCCTGGCTCGTCGGATGAGAGCTCGAACTTCGCCTTCCGCTTCTTGGTCTTCTTCTTCGGCCCCTTGTCGATCGTGGTCTCGGGCGGGTCGTTGTCTCCGCCGCCGCCCGGCGGGGGCGGGTCGCCGTCGCCACCGCCGCCGCCGCCCGGCGGCGAGGACTGGGGGAACTCGTCCGCGCCGATGTCCGGCGCGGTGCCCTGGACGCGCGGCTGCCCATCGAAGTCGGTGGTTCCCAGCCCTAGGCCTCCGGTCCCCGCGTTGATCGTCGGCGAGCCGAAGACCTGGTGGAAGTTGCCGGATGCGGCGTTGACGAACACCGGCTCCGCGGTCTGATTGTCGCCTTCCTCTGGCGCCGGGTGGCCCTCCGTCCCGGGTCCGAAGCTGGTGGAGATCTCGAAGTTCGAATTGATCAAGAAGGCGGCGGCGAAGGGCGACACGCTGCCGGCGGTCTCCACCCTCACGTCGGCGTCCGCGCCGCCGGCGATCACGTTCTTACCCTGCAGCACGAGGCTTGCACCGTCTCCAGGGTCACCCGCGGCGTGCAGAAAGACCCCGTACGTGCCCGATCCAGGGGGTGTGGAAGCATGCGCCGTGACGTTGGTCGCGGTGGCGTCGAAATCGTTGCTCGAGCCGCTCCCGGTCATCACCAGCGCGTCGGTGCCGGGGTTGGTGGAACGGCAGACGCTGTCGCGGATCGCCGCGTCGCCGAGGCGACACGCCGCCAGTCCGCCGCTCGCGTGCACGATCAGCCTCTCCCCGAGCGCCTGGCCCGTGCTCGCCTCGAGATTGACGCCGGCCGCGCCGCCGCTGAAGTCGACCCGAAGGTCGCGGACCGTCGCCGGCTCGGTCACGTTGAGGCCATGCTGGAGGGCGCTGGAGGTGATCAGCGGCCGGGGCTGGCCGGCCTGGCCGTGCAGGTCGAGCCCGGTGTCCATCACCTCGACCTCGTTACTCAGGACATAGGTCCCCGGCATCACGACGACCTCGTCGTTGGGCTGCGCCGCTGTCTCGACCGCAAACACGATCGTGCAGGGATTGCTCTCGGGGCACTGGCCTGAGGTTGCGCCTCCCGTTGGCTCGGCGTAGCGAACCACTGCTTCGGCCACTGCCGGGGACAGCCCCGTAACGACGCAAACCGCCAATCCCGCCACCACGCTCGTTCTATGCCGCCTCACGACCCGCTCGCCGCTTCGCTCGGCCGAGGCCGCTCGTCATCTCCGCCGGAGGTATCCGGCTCGCCGCTCGCCGCAGCACGCTGGCGCACGCCCTCGAGCCCGTCCATCAGCTGCAGCCAGCCGAAGAACGCGCTGCTCGATCCCACCTCGTCCACCAGGCGACCGCTTGGCCCATCCCCCGCGAGGTCGAGGTCGAGCACAACGCGCACGCTCTCTGGGCGCTCCTCACCGGGCATGGAGCGATGATCGCGAGCACGCGACCGAACCGCATCGATGAGGCACCCTGATCTTTTGATCCGCGGCGCCTGCCTCCCCGGACGTACACTCAACTCCAGGGACGGTGATGGCGATGGCGCCAACGGGTCGCGGTGGCCGGATCGGCGTTCGCGGTGAGCCCACGGAGCTCCTCGAGCGTGAGGACGAGCTTCGCCTCATCGACGAGGCGATCGCCCGCGCCCGGGAGGGGAGCGGCGGGACCATCGCGATCCAGGGTCCCCCCGGGATCGGGAAGACGGCGCTCCTTCGCGCGGCCCACCGGCATGCCGAGGACGCGGGCCTGCTGTGCCTCAGCGCCGCGGGAAGGGACCTCGAGGAGGAATTCGCCTTCGGCGTCGCGCGCCAGCTCTTCGAGCCGCCGCTCCGAGCGCTCGAGCCCGCGCAGCGGGAGCGGGTGCTCTCAGGCGCCGCCGCTCCGGCCGCGTCGCTTCTTGGAGCGGCCCCCGAGACGGTCCCGCCGCCGGATATCGGCTTCGCGCTCGCCCACGCTCTCTACTGGCTCAGCGCCAACCTCGCCGACCTCCGCCCGCTCCTGCTGGAAGTCGACGACCTCCAGTGGGCCGACGTCCCTTCCCGGCAGACCCTCGCCTACCTGGTCCCGCGCCTCGAGGGGCATCCGATCCTGCTCGCCGCCGCCGTACGGACCGGGGGACCGGGGAGGGTCGAGCTCGACTCACTCCTACCGAAGGACGCGCGGGCCGAGATCCTCCGGCCCGCGCCGCTCAGCGCGGCCGCGGTCGGCCGGGTCGTACGCGCTGCGGTCGATCCGGAAGCGAGCGACGACTTCTGCGAGGCGTGCCACCGGGCGACGGGCGGAAACCCCTTCCTCGCGCGCGAGCTTGCCCTGGCGGCCGCCGACGAGGGGATCACAGGGGAAGCGGCCGACACGGACACGCTCGCCTCGATCGCCCCGGAGAGCGTCTCGCGCTCGGCCCTGGTGCGCATCCGCCGTCTCGGCGCCGCGCCCAGGGCGTTGGTCCAGGCGCTCGCCGTGCTCGAGCGCGCGGAGCTCCAGCTCACGGCGGCGCTCGCGGGGCTCGATGACCAGGATGCGATCGAGGCCACCGAGGCGCTCACGGAAGCGGACATCCTCGCGGCCGAGCTTCCGCTTCGCTTCGCGCATCCGATTCTCCGCAGCGCGGTCTACGAGGACCTCAGCCCGGGGGCGCGCGAGCGCGCCCACCGCGAAGCCGCCGAGCGCCTGGCGAATGCGGGCGGGGACGCCGGCGCGGTGGCGTCACACCTCGAGCGAAGCGAGCCGCGCGGCGAGGACTGGGCCGTCGAGGCACTGCACGGGGCCGCCCGGGAGGCGCTCGCCCGCGGATCGCCCGAGGCGGCTGCCAGGGCGCTGCGCCGAGCGCTCGCCGAGCGCGCCGACTGCGATCGGGCTGCGCTGCTGCACGAGCTAGGACGCTCGGAGGCGGCGTTCGGCGACCCGGGCGCCGCTGAGCGGCTCGCGGCTGCGCACGAGACGGCGAGCGATCCGAATCGCCGCGCGGAGGTCCTTGCGACGCTCGCCGAGACGCGCTTCATGGCGGGCCAGCTCGAGACCGCCGTGGAGGGATTCCGCGAGGCACTGGACGAGGTCGGGAGCAGTCCGGGCAGCCCGCTCGAGGTACAGCTCTTCCTCGGGTACGTGATGCTCGCGCGCGCCTACGCGCCGTCCGCCCAGGACGCGAACGAGCGGATCCGGCGGCGGGCGGACGTGTCCGTGGACGACGGGCGGCTCGCCGAGACGGCGCGGCTCGCGACGCTCGCCTACGACGGGTTTCTGCGCGGGCAGTCCGCCGACGCGGTACGCGAGGCGGCGTCGCTCGCGCTCGAAGACGAGACCCTGCTCGACGGCGGCGGCCCCGGCGTCCAGACCTTCTATCTAACCACCTGGGCGCTGGCGGGGGCCGACGGGTTCGAGCCCGCCGAGGCCGCCCTGTCCCGCGCGTTCGACAGCGCCGCTCGCAGCGGCTCGTTCCTGGCGCTCGGGATGGCCTGCCATCACCGCCTCTGGTCACGCTGGCGAAGGGGGCAGATCCCCGACGCCCTCGCCGACTGCGAGATCGCGCTCGAGCTCGCCGAGCGCGGCTGGCACCTGATCCGGCCGGCCGCGGGGTGGGCTCGCGCGGAGTGCCTGATCGAGGCCGGGGACCTCCCCGCCGCCGAGGAGGCGGTCGAGCAGATCGAGCAGCTCGACCCCGGACTGCGCGGGAGCTGCGTCGAGGGCTGGCCGCTGATGGGCCGCAGCAGGCTCGAGCTCGAACGAGGCAATCCGGAGCCCGCGCTCGAGAGCGCTCTTCGCTGCGGCGCGATCCTGATCGGCCTTCAGGCCGACAACCCGGCGCTCGCCGAGTGGCGCTCTCGTGCCGCCCTCGCCGCGGCGGCGCTCGGCGATGGCTCGCGCGCCCGTGAGCTGTGGGAGGAGGAGCTGGGACTCGCGCGCGCCTTCGGCGCGCCGAGAGCGGTCGGCATCGCGCTCAGGAACGGGGGGGTGGTCGAGGGTGGCCAGCGGGGGATCGCGCTCCTGCGCGAGGCGGTCGAGACCCTGGAGACGTCGCCGGCGCGGCTCGAGCGTGCCCGGGCTCTCACCGACCTCGGTGCCGCCCTGCGGCGCGACCGTCAGCCGGCCGAGGCCCGCGAGCCGCTGCGCCGGGG
>JBOGZH010000271.1:0-12830 GCA_050697095.1 Solirubrobacterales bacterium | reverse complement strand
TCCTGATCCTGCCCCGGTTCCCGCTGATCGGCGAGCAGGTCAACGGGGCCTACCTCGGGATCGACCTCGGTCCGATCTCGTTCCAGCCGGCCGAGGCGGCGAAGATCTGCGTGGTCATCTTCCTCGCCAGCTACCTGCGCGAGCACCGCGAGGTGCTCGTCGTCGGCGCGCGGCGGGTGCTCGGGGTGATCCTGCCCCCGCTGAAGCACTTCGGACCCCTGCTCGTCGTCTGGGGCGCCGCGATGCTGATGCTGATCGTGATCCGCGACCTCGGCAGCTCGCTGATGTTCTTCGGCGCCTTCCTCGCCGTCCTCTACGTCGCCACCTCGCGGGTGTCCTTCGTCCTGATCGGGCTCGTGATGTTCGTGATCGGGGCGTGGGTCCTGTCCTCGACGGTCGGCCACGTCGGAGATCGGGTCGACATCTGGCTCGACCCGTTCGGTCCGCGAGCCCCGGAGGGGGCGGGCCAGATCACCCAGTCGCTCTACGCGCAGGCCGACGGCGGTCTGTTCGGCCGTGGTCTCGGCTCCTCCCTGTTAGAGCTCCCGGGCCCGTTCGCGCCGGACTGCGCGCAGCCGTTCCCCGACTGCGGCAGCCTGCTTCCCGCCCCCCACACCGACTTCATCTACGCGGTGATCGTGAACGAGCTCGGCCTGTTCGGCGCGGTCGCGGTGGTGATCACATACATCCTGATCGCAGAGCGCGGCTTCAAGACCGCGGTCTTGGCGCGGGACGGATTCGGGAAGCTTCTCGCCGCGGGGCTGACCGCCGTCTTCGCGCTGCAGGCCTTCGTGATCCTCGGCGGGGTGGTTCGGGTGATCCCGCTGACCGGGGTCACGCTGCCGTTCGTCAGCTACGGCGGGAGCTCGATCGTCGCCAACATGGTCCTGCTCGCGCTGCTCCTCGTGATCTCCGATCGCGCCCGCCGTCCGGACCCGGCCCGCCGGCGCGCGCCCGACATCGAGCCGCTGGAGGCCCGAGCTTGAACTCGTCGATCGTTCGCCTCTATGCCCTCCTCCTCGTCCTGTTCGCGGCCGTTGTCGGCTTCACGTCCTACTGGGCGATCTTCGACGCCGACGAGCTGCGCGAGCGTCCCGACAACCGGCGCTCCCTGATCGAGGCGCAGCAGGTCCCGCGGGGGACGATCACCACGGTGGACGGCACCGAGATTGCCGTGAGCGTGCCGCAGGGCTCGGGCGACCAGCGGGTCTTCGTTCGTGAGTACCCGCAGGGAGAGCTGTTCGGGCACCCGATCGGTTACAGCTTCGTCGAGTTCGGAAGCTCCGAGATAGAACGCTCCGAGAACGACGTGCTGATCGGGCGCGACAACGAGTTCGTCTCGATCATCGAGCAGCTCGAGGGCCAGGTCGACGAGGGAAGCGACCTCACGGTCACCCTCGACGCGGAGGCGCAGCAGATCGCCCAGGACGGGATCGAGAGCGCGATCAGCATCCCGGAGACGGGCGGGGCGCTGGTTGCGATCGAGCCCGACACCGGAGCGGTCCGGACGATGGTGAGCGAGCCAGGGTACGACCCGAACCTGGTCCCGGACCAGTTCAAGCAGCTCAACCGCGACAAGGGCTCGACGCCCCTAGTCAACCGGCCCACTCAGTCCACCTATCCCCCCGGCTCGACGATGAAGGTCGTCACCGCGACCGCGGCGCTCGACTCGGGAGAGTTCGAGACCTCGACGACGCTGAGTGCCGACTCCCCGATCGACATCTCCGGGGTGCCGCTCGAGAACGCCGGCGGTGAGCCCTTCGGGACGATCAGCATGACCGACGCGCTCACGAACTCGGTCAACACCTACTGGGCGCAGGTCGGCGTGCAGCTTGGGCCGGAGACGATGGTCCAGTACATGGAGCGGTTCGGGTTCTACCAGGATCCGCCGCTCAACTTCCCGTCGGACGAGCTCACCCCGAGCGGGGTAATCGACGCCGACCGCGACCTGGTCCGCGAGGGGTTCGACGTCGGCCGGGTCGCGATCGGCCAGGGAGGCGAGGAGGGCCAGGCGCTGACGACACCGCTCCAGATGGCGATGGTCGCGGCCGCGGTCGCGAACGACGGTGAGCTGATGGAGCCGACGTTGCTGCAGCAGGTGACCGACCCCGACGGGCGCACCACGGACGAGCTCGACCCCGACGTCCAGTCAACCGTGATGAGCGAGGAGACCGCCTCGGAGGTCGCCGAGATGATGACCAACGTCGCCGAGGAGGGAACGGCGAGCGGGCTCTCGGTCGCCGGGGCGACGCTCGCGGGGAAGACCGGAACGGCGGAGCTCGATGTCGAGGCGGGGATCAACCAGGCGTGGTTCATCGGCTTCGCTCCGGCCGACGATCCCCAGATCGCGGTTGCGGCCACGATCGAGCGCTGCCAGGGTTGCTTCGGGGGCGACACCGCCGGCCCGATCGCGACCGACGTGATGGGGTCGTTGCTAGGCGAATGAGCGGGACGCTCGGGTGCTAGTCGCCGAGAACAGTGTGGTCGACGGCCGCTACCGGATCATTCGCCGCCTGGGAGCGGGGGGAATGGCGGAGGTGTGGTGCGCCGAGGACACCCAGCTCGATCGCAAGGTCGCGCTGAAGATCCTCCAGCCGCGCTTCGCGCAGGACCACGAGTTCGTGGAGCGCTTCCGCCGCGAGGCCTCCGCGGCGGCCGGCCTCCAGCATCCGAACGTGGTTGGCGTCTTCGACCGCGGGGAGTACGACGGCACCTACTACATCGCGATGGAGTACGTCGAGGGCGCGTCGCTGCGCGACCTGGTCAACCGGGGGATGAGCGTCGACGCGGCGGTCGCGGTGACGCGCCAGATCCTTGCGGCTGCGAAGTTCGCGCACTCGCACGGCGTCATCCACCGCGACCTGAAGCCCGGGAACGTGCTCGTCGACAGGCTCGGGCGCGCGACCGTGACCGACTTCGGGATCGCGAAGGCCGGGCCCTCGGAGATCACCCAGACGGGCTCGGTGATGGGAACCGCCCAGTACCTCTCTCCCGAGCAGGCCCAGGGCCTCGAGGTCTCGGCCGGATCGGACCTGTACTCGGTCGGCGTGATCCTCTACGAAGCGCTGACGGGAAGCGTTCCCTTCGAGGCGGACAGCGCCGTCGCCGTCGCCCTGAAGCAGGTCTCCGAGGTCCCGCGCCGCCCGAGCGAGCTCAACCCCGCCGTCCCGAGGGCGCTCGACGCGGTGGTCCTCAAGGCGCTCGCCAAGGATCCGACGAACAGGTTCCGCAGCGCGGACGAGTTCGGCGCCGCCCTCGACGCCGCCGAGGCGAACCCCGCGGTGGCGCCGTTCGACACCGCGGTGTTCGGAGCCGCCCCGGTTGCGGTGCCCGACGGCACCGAGGTCCGTGGCGCGCCGCCGGAGGCGCCGCCCGAGGGTCCCCCGGAGACACCCGAGGACGAGGCGCGCGGACGGCGCCGCCGGCGCTGGGCGATCCTCGCAGTGCTCGCCCTCGCCCTGATCGCGCTCGCCGTGTGGGCGCTCACCCGCCCCGCCAACGTCGCGGTGCCGGCGGTGATCGGCGCGGACGTCGACGCGGCGACCGTGACGCTCGAGGACGCCGGGCTCGAGGTCGAGACGACCGAGTTCCCGAGCGCCCAGCGCCCCGGGACCGTCGTGGAGCAGGATCCGCGCGCGGGAGAGGAGGCCGAGGAGGGATCGACGGTGCTCCTGTCGGTGAGCGCGGGCCCGGGCACGGCGAAGGTGCCTCGGGTGGAAGGTCTATCGGAACGCAAAGCCACCCGGAGGCTCGACCGTGCCGGTTTTCGAGTCGACCCGGAGGAGCAGTTCTCCGAGCAAGTTCCCGCCGGTCGAGCCATCGGGACTGAACCGGAGCCGGGAACGAGGCTGGAGCAGGATCAGATCGTGACACTGCTGGTCTCGAAGGGCTCGAATCTCGTTGAGGTCCCTTCCGTCGTGGGTCTTCAACAGGACGACGCCCAGTCTCAGCTCGAGGGTGCCGGTCTGCTTCCGAATGTCGACACCGAGGCCTCGAGTGAACCGGAGGGGACCGTGATAGCGCAGGACCCGGGTCCCGGCTCGGCTCCCCGGGGGTCGGAGGTGGTGATCACCGTCTCGACCGGCGAGGGCGCGGTCACGGTCAGCAGCGTGATCGGCGATTCGAAGGACGTGGCGAGGGCGACCCTGCGCGCGCAGGGGCTGAAGGTGACAGCGCGCAACCAGGACGTGAGCTCGCCCGACGACGATGGTGTGGTGATCGAGCAGGCCCCCGCCGGCGGCTCGCGGGTGGCCCGTGGGACGACGGTGACGCTCGTGGTCGGCCGCTTCGTGGAACCGGATACGGCATTCCCCGAGGGCGAGTGATGCGGGTCGTCGTGCTCAGCGGGGGTCGCTCCAGCGAGCACGAGGTCTCCGTGCGCTCCGGGGCGGCGGTGGCCGCGGGGCTCGACGCGGCGGGCCACGAGGTGGTGCCGGTGAAGATCGAGCGCGACGGCCGCTGGGTCGCCGAGGGTACGGAGCTGGAGCTGATCCCGGCGCGAGGGCTGCTCGGCGCCGATGCCGTCTTCCCGGTCCTGCACGGGCCGTTCGGGGAGGACGGAACGGTGCAAGGAGCGCTTGAGGTTCTCGACGTGGCCTGCGTCGGCGCCGACGTGCTGGCGTCGGCCGTGTGCATGGACAAGCTGACCTTCAAGCGGCTGCTCGCCTTCCACGGGATTCCGCAGGTGCGGTTCTGCGCGGCGGGCGAGCCGGGGTGGCGGGAGCTGGCCGCGAGGCTCGGGATCCCGCTGTGGGTGAAGCCCTCGCGGCTCGGGTCCAGCGTCGGGATCTCCAAGGTCGTGAGCCTCGAACGGGACCTCGACGAGGCGATCGAGGCGGCGCGCCGCCACGACCCGCGCGTGATCGTGGAGGCGAGTGCCTCGGGCAAGGAGGTCGAGTGCTCGGTGCTTGGGAACGACGACCCCGAGACGTCCGTGCCAGGCGAGATCGTCGCTCACGCAGATTGGTACGACTACGAGGCGAAGTACGCCGAGGGCGGGATGGATCTCGTGATCCCGGCGCGGATCGACGAGGGCGCCCAGGCCCGGGTGCGCGAGCTTGCGGCGCGGGTGTTCACGCTCACCGGCTGCGCGGGCTTCGCTCGCTGCGACTTCTTCGTCACCGAGGAGGGCGAGGTGCTGGTCAACGAGCTGAACACGATCCCCGGCTTCACCGAGACGAGCGTGTTCGGAAAGCTCTTCGAGGCGACCGGGATCGCCTACCCGGAGCTGTGCGACCGCCTCGTCCAGCTCGCCGTCGAGCGCCACGAGCGCGAGCGCGAATACCGCTTCTAGCTGAGGAGACGGACCTCGTTGATCTCGACGAGGAAGCCGTCATCCGTCGCCGCCGGCCGCGTGATCCAGATCAGGAAGTACTGGGAGCGCTCCGTGGCGTCGAGCGGTATCTCCGTGCGCTCCGAGTCCACGGTGGCGGTTCCGATCGGCTCACCCCAGCCCCCGAAGTCCTCGGGCGGCGGGTCCTCGGCGGTCCCGTAGACCTCCAAGTCCCAGTCCCGAGAGTCGGAGCGGACCTCGAGGTCGGTCGCCGCGACCGGCTTTCCCGCGTCCACATAGAGCCCCACCCCCTCCTTGCCGAGGTCCTCGCTCTCATAGGTCTCGGTCGTCCAAGCGGTCGTCGGATTTCCGTCCTTGGCGAGATCGACCTCTTCGCTGTGCTCGCCCGCGGTCCCGAATGGGTCGAAGTCGGTCGCCGCCTGCAGCTGTGTGAGCTCGGGTCCCCCTTCAGCCTCCTGCTTGCTCGGCTCGTCCGTGAATGCCACGATCGCCACGGCCGCCGCAGCCGCGGCGAGCACCACGAAGATCCCCGCCACCGAAACCCGCCGCCGGGTGAAGATCCGCCGGCGGCGAGGGGGGACGGAGTCGAGCACGGTCGTCACCTCTCCGGTCGAGCGGCCTGCCCGTGAGACCTCGACCTCGAGCGCGGACTCGAGGTCGCGCAGCATCCCCGACATGCGCGTGTAGCGATCCTCCGGATCCTTCGAGCTCGACTTCTCGACAACCGCGGCGAGCGCCGCCGAGACCTCGTGCCTGCGGGTCTGCACGTCCGGCAGCGGCTCGTTGACGTGCTTCATCGCCACCCCGACCTGGGTCTCGGCGTGGAACGGGACGTCTCCGGTCAGCATCTCGTACAGCAGCACCCCGAGGGAGTAGACGTCGGAGCGCGCGTCGATCTCCTGGCCCATCGCCTGCTCCGGGGCGACGTAGTCCGTCGTACCGAGGACGCGTCCCGTCGCGGTCAGCCCCTTCGTCTCGAGCGAGCGCGCGATCCCGAAGTCGGTCACCTTGGCGCGGCCCTCGGGGTCGATGAGCACGTTCTGCGGCTTCACGTCGCGGTGGACCATGTTCCTCGAGTGCGCCGCGGCCAGGCCGCGGCCGACCTCGATCGCGTACGCGGCTGACTCGTCGAGCGGGAGCTGTCCGAGGCGGTCGATGCGCTGCTTGAGCGTCTCGCCATCGATGTACTCGAACACGATGTAGGGATGGCCGGCGTCCTGGCCGGCGTCGATCACCGCGACGACGTTGGGATGGGAGAGCTGGGCGACCGCTCGCGCCTCCCGCCTGAATCGCTCGATCTGATCGGGCTGGTCGGAGATCTCCGCGTGCAGGATCTTGACGGCGACGCGACGCTCCAGGGTCTCGTCGGTCGCGAGGTAGACGGTCGACATCCCTCCGCTCCCGAGCTTCGACTCGAGCCGGTAGCGTCCGGACAGGACCGTGCCGATCACCGACCCGGCTTGCATTGCCCCTCGTTTCGCTCGTCCCCGTCCATGCTCACGCTATTTTCGACGTTCGCGGTCGCGGTTCGCGCAGAGCCCTTCCCAAAGCTGCGGATCCCGCTCGGCCGTCACGTCGGTCAGCTCATGCCCGTCGAGGTCCGCTACTACACCGACCCCGCCTGCCCGCGCTCATGGGGCCGCGAGCCCGAGCTTCGCAGGTTGATGTGGGAGTTCGGCGACGGGCTCCGCTTCCGATGGGTGATGGGCGGGCTCGCGCGCGAGTACGGGGCGGACGAGTACCCGACCCTGGTGGCCGAATGGCTCGAGCTGGCCGCGGACACCGGGATGCCGACCGACCCCCGGGCGTGGCTCCACAATCCGATCGCCTCGACCTACCCGGCGTGCCAGGCGGTGAACGCGGCGGCCGAGCAGGGGCCCGATGCCGGCTACGCGTACCTTCGTCGCCTGCGCGAGGGCTTGCTCGTGGAGCGGCGTAAGCTTGACCACGTCGAGGCTCTTCTCGGAGAGGCGGGGCTCGCGGGGCTCGATACGGAGAGGTTCCGGATCGACCTCGCGTCGAACGCGATCGTCGAGGCCTTTGCCGCTGACCTGGAGGAGGTGCGGAGCAATCGGATCGCCCTCCCCTCGGCGCTGTTCCTGGGCGAGGATGGCTTGCGACACGGCGTGTGGGGCCCGGGGCCGTATGAGGCCTACCGCGAGGCCGCCCTCGCGGCGGGAGCCGATCCCGTCGCGGCCGCGCCGACCGACGCGCTCGAGGTCGTGGAGCGGTTCGGGCGCGTGGCGACGAGGGAAGTCGAGGCTCTGACCGGGAGGCCACGCCCCGTGGTCGAGGCCGAGCTCTGGTCGCTCGCGCGGGAGTGGCGCCTGCGTCCTGCGCCGGCGCTCACCGGGACGCTGTGGGAACGGGCCTGATTTGATCCCGGCGTGACGCTGCGGCGCGAGATTCCGGGGGCCGGCTCGTTCGAGCTCGAGCACCTGCTGCTCGACGTGAACGGCACGATCGCCAACCGCGCGCACCTGATCGAGGGGGTGGAGGAGCGGATCGCCCTCGTTCGCGAGCAGCTCGAGGTCCATCTGCTGTCGGCCGACACGCTCCATAACCTCGACGAGACGGCGGCCCATCTCGAGGCGGCCGCGACGCGGGTGTCCAACGGGACCGAGAAACGCGACTACGCGGAGAAGCTCGGCCCCGATCGCTGCGCGGCGATCGGCAACGGGGTCAACGACGTCCCGATGCTCCAGGCGGTGCGGTTTGGGATCGCCGTGATCGGCCCGGAGGGAGCCGGCGGGCCGACGCTTCAGGCGGCGGATGCCGTCTGCCGGTCCATCCTCGACGCGTTCGACCTCCTGCTCGAAGCGGACACCACGGCGTCCACGCTGCGACCGTAGCCCTTCGCCGTACTAGTGCTCCCCGCCGCAATTACCGCCGCACTCGTGCGGCTGCAAACCTTCGCCTGGCTGTGTCCTCGGTCGGGCGAATAGCGCACGGCTATTCGCCCTCCCTGCGTCCTTGCCAGACTCGGTTTTCGCTCGCACAAGCACGACGTTACTTACGACGGTGAGCACTAGCCGCAGACGGGCCACGGGCTCGAGCCCGCGCGCGAGTACAGCAGGGCCGCGCGGTAGTCCTGCTCGGCTTCCGGCGCCGCCGCGGGGTCGCCCGACCCTCCGACCGACGCCCACGTGCCGGTGTCGAACTGGTACTTGCCGCGGTAGCTCCCGTCCGACGACACGGCAGCGGGGTCGCCGCCGGTCTCGCACGAGGCGATCGCCTCGAGGGTGCCGCTCGGGACGCCGGCGACGGTGTCGCCGTTCACCTCCGCCGCCCACTCGGGCTGCCGGCGTTCGCGCCTGCGCTCGCGGTGACCGTCGATCGCCCTGTCGAGCGTCCTGTGGGGTCGGTCGAGGAACTCTGACCCCTCCCCCCCTGCCCCCGTGAGCTCATCGCTCGCGGCCCAGGCGACGCTCGCGCCTAGACTCAGGAAGACGACTCCCACGGCAGCGATCAGGTTCCGTCTTGCAAGCAAGGAAGAACCACCTCCGTTGGTGTTCGATTGCCGGCGCCCGGTCAACGAGCCCCCTCGGGGCGCCGTGTGGATCGCGGAAGGCTCTCAGCCGAGAGTGGATATATGTGTGACGTTGGTCACACTGCAAACAAAATCCTCATCAACCATGGGTGTGCATGCGCGCTGAGCACGGCGAGCTGGCGCTCGTGCGCGAGTCGTTTCCCGACAGCCCCGCCTACGGGGCCGCCGTCTCGCGGGCGATCCTGCTCCGCGTCGCGGGCGGCGAGCTACCTCCCACGATGCGCCTCCACCGGCCGGGCAGGATCCTCGCGTTCGGGCGCCAGGACGCCGCCAGCGATCGCTTCGGCGACGCGGTCCGCGCGGCGCGCGGCGCCGGGTTCGAGCCGATCGTGCGGCTCGCCGGAGGGCGCGCGGCCGTCTATCACTCCGGCACGATCGCGCTCTCGCAGGCGCTCCACGATCGTCGCCCGGCGGCGCACACCCACGCCCGCTTCGAGCGGCTCGCGGAGTCGTGCGCCGCCGCCCTGCGCCGGCTCGGCGTCGATGCGCGGGTCGGCGAGGTGCCGGGCGAGTACTGCCCCGGCGCTTGGAGCGTTAATGCCAGGGGCCGCTCCAAGCTGGTCGGGATCGGGCAGCGGATCATCTCCGGAGGCGCCCACCTCGGCGTCGTGATCGTCGTTCGCGACAGCGCCGCGGTGCGCGCGGCCCTGATTCCGGTGTACGAGGCGCTCGGGCTCGAGTGGGATCCGGCGACGGCGGGGAGCGTCGCGGACGAGCTTGGAGACGCGGATCTCGCGAGCGTCGAGGCCGCGATCCTCGCCGAGCTCGAGCGTGCGGGCCAAGCGCCGGTCGAGGCGAGCCTCGACGCGGAGACGCTACGCCTCGCCGCCCGCCTCGAGGTCGAGCACCTCGCCTAGCGCGGCCCTAGCAGACCCGCGGGCGGCGCCTGCAATCGTCGCCGCAGGGCGACCGATGGAGGCGACCAAGATCTCCGAGCAGGGCGAGGACGCCGAGCGGCCCGACGGCGCGGGCCAGCTGGAGCAGCGCGTCACCCCCCTGGAGCTGTTCTTCGACCTCGTGCTCGTGTTCGCGTTCACGCAGGTCACCGCGCTGATGTCCGACAACCCGACCTGGGAGGGGGTCGGGCAGGGATGCTCGTGCTGATCGCCGTGTGGTGGGCGTGGGGCGCCTACGGCTGGCTGACGAACGCGATCGATCCCGACGAGGACCTCGCGACCCGGGCTGTCTCACTGCCCGAGCCGGAACGGCGGGTACTTGTCGGTGACGAGCAGGTACGCGTAGGCGGTCACCCGGTTGTTCCACCGGATCACGCCCTCGACGAAGTCGAACAGCCCGCGCGGGTAGCGGCCCGTGAACAGGATCGCGAACCACGCGAACACGACCGCGAAGAAGGCCCCGATGTGAAGGAAGAACAGGACGATGTAGTGCGGGATCGCAAGGAGCCACTTCACGAGCGGCATCCCGCGGCCAAGCTCGGTCTCGGCATTCGGGTACGGGTAGTCGAGACGCACCGCCTGATGGTCGTCGGTGGACGGATAGCGATCGTCCATCAGCGCCACGAAGATCCCGACGCGGTTCGTGAACCGCAGCAGCTCGAGGTTCCAGTCGAACCACCAGCGCGGGTACTTCTTGCGGAACAGGATCATCAGCAGCGGAGCGATGAAGAGGAAGCTCGCGCCGCCGAGCGCGTAGTAGGTGGTCTGGTCGTCGTAGCCCCAGCCTCCGCCCCAGCTGGAGTTCATCAGGGCCCCGAGGACGATCAGAATCGGGATCACCGTGAAGATCCGGAAGAACGTCGTCAGCCGGTTGAGCGGCCGGTCGGGGTAGTCGACCGAGAACTGGACCGGATACTGCTCGTTCATCCCTTGCTCCCTCGCTTCGCTTCCGGGCGCCCTGAGCCAACGCCCCAACCGCCTTATTCTGCGCGGGGCTTGAAACTCCTCGCGTTCAGCGACATTCACCGCGACCTCGACGGCGCCGCCCGGCTGGTGGAGATTTCCGGCGATGCCGACGTCGTGATCGCCGCGGGCGACCTCGCGTCGGTCCACGAGGGCCTCGAGGAGACGGTCGACGCGCTCGCGGGAATCGAGGCGCCGACGATCCTCGTGCCTGGCAACAACGAGACCGACGAGGCGCTGCGCGACGCGTGCAGCGGGTGGGGCGGGGCCACCGTCCTGCACGGCGAGTCGACCGAGATCGACGGCGTGAGCTTCTTCGGGCTCGGCGCCGGTGTCCCCGTCACGCCGTGGGACTGGAGCTTCGATCTCACCGAGGCCGAGGCGGCGGAGATGCTGTCGGCGTGTCCGCAGGGGGCGGTGCTCGTCGTCCACTCGCCCCCGAAGGGGCACGTCGACGCGAGCGGTGGATCCCATCTCGGCAGCGAGGCCGTGCTGCGCTCGATCGAGCAGAAGCGCCCCGTGCTCGCGCTGTGCGGCCACATCCACGAGAGCTGGGGCCGGGAGGTGGAGATCGGCCCCACCAGGGTGATCAACCTCGGCCCCGCCGGCCTATCGCTCGAAATCTAGGGGGTTTGGATGGAATGAGGGGGCGCGCCCGGAGGGGGTACCGGACGCGCACCCCGGGGGATGGGGCGCGCAGCCTTAGGGGGGAAAGGGTGCACACCCGTGTGACGCAAGGCCGGGGAGATCATCTCCGCCGGTCTAGCCCCCAGGAACGTTGCTTTATCTCAAAGCAAAACCCTCATTCCCCGCCCGCTCCGGATGCCGATGGCGCCCAGCCACGGGCAGGTACGTGTACGACCGTACTGCCTAAGTATCGGCAGGACGGCGGAAAACCTTTAGCCCAGGGTCGGAAATGGCGCGGGCGCCACGCGACCGGCTCGCGCTCGCGAAGCACGGTCGGCGCTCCGAGTCGCGGGCTCAGCGTGATGCTGCGACGGCGAGTGAGCTCGAGGCCATCGACCGCGGGACGCAGCTCGCTCTCGGCGAGTGCCGCCCGCAGCACGATCTTCATCTCCAGGGTGGCGCAGCTCGCACCGAGGCAGCGTCGGCGACCGCCCCCGAACGGGATCCACGTGTAGGTCCCGGGAGACCGACCGAGAAAGCGCTCGGGGCGGAACGCGTAGGGATCGGGGTAGATCTCGGATCGTGGTGGATCAGGTAGGTGGCCGCGACCACGCAGGCGCCCGGAGGGTAGGTCCAGCCGCCGATCTCGACCGGGCGCTTGACGAGCCGCGGCGCCGCGTTGGGCAGCACCGGACGCCGGCGCAGCGTCTCCTGAACCGTCGCCGTCAGGTATGAGTCGTCCTCCGCGCCTTCGAGCTCCTCGCGCAGCCGGGAGAGGACCGCGGGGGAGCGCGCGAGGCGCTCGAATGCCCACGCGAGCTCGGATGCGGTCGTCTCGTGCCCCGCTACGAGCCGCTCGTGCGCGGCGTTCTCGCGCTGCTCGCGCCGCTCGGCCGCATGCGTGGCTACGTGCCCGCGCACGCCTGAGCGGCACCTGCCCCGGCCCCTCGCTCTCGGTTAGGGAGGGGTCAGGGTGATTCCCGATAGACGCGCGCGGCGGGATGCGGCAAGGTGGTGGCGATGAACGATCAACCGCGCAAGAGGCTGCTTCGATCCACCGACGACCGCATCCTCGCGGGCGTCGCCGGCGGGCTCGGCCGCTATCTCGACATCGACCCGACGCTGGTGCGCGTGGGGTTCGTCGCCGCCGTCCTCTTCGGAGGGCTGGGGATCGTCGCCTATCTGGTGCTCGCGGTCGTGACGCCGAACGACGACGGGTCGGGCGCGCCCGTCTCGGGCGAGCGTCCCTCCGCCTGGCTCGTCGTACTCGCCGTCCTCGCCGTCCTGGTCCTGCTCCCCGGTCCCTTCTGGGGGCCGTTCGACTGGTGGGGTGGCTGGTGGTGGGGCGGCAGCCTGTGGCTGCTGCTGCTCGCGGGCGGCGGCGTGTGGCTGTACATGACGGTGCGCGACCGGCGCCGCAAGGAGCCGCCCGCGATCGCCGCGCGGGAGACGGAGCCACCCGCGCCCGAGGGCGCGACCGCAGCCACGAAGCCGCTCGAGC
>JBOGZH010000270.1:0-12638 GCA_050697095.1 Solirubrobacterales bacterium | reverse complement strand
GTCGGGTCGGGCTGAGGGGTCGGGGTCTCCACCGTCGGGGCCGGCGGCTCGGCGCGCGTGGGCCGGACCAGCCCCTCCTCCGCCGCGAAGTCGTGGAACAGCGACTCGCCTCCCGTCTCGGGTCGATCGGCCGGCGGCGCGGACGGCTCGTCGACGACGGGGCTGGGGGCGGCGCTCGCGCTCGGCGGCTCCTCGGACCCCTCGCTCGCGGACTCGGGCCGCGGCCCCTCCGCCTCGGCCACTGCGGTAGCCCCCTCGGCGTCGCCAGGGCGGTTCGGCGGCCCGAAGGCCTCGTCTTCGAGGCGCTTCAAATCGGGCTGCGGCGTTCCACCCCTGCGCTTCAGGTCCAGGTGGTCTCGGATCGCTTCGTCCAGGATTCCCATATCAGACCGCCATCTAAGCGTTGCAAAGTCTCGCTGGGAAGGCGCGCCCATGCAAGGGCAGTAGTTCCCGCATTGTGCGTGGTTAGGCGTCCGTTAGGCGTCTATGTTCGCCGCTCCGCCGACTGTCCCTGCGCCACAACGGACCATCCGGACTCCTCGCTCGTCGCCGCCTGCTCGGAGCGGTTCTTGCCACTCCCCTTCGCGCGGTAGAGCGCCGCGTCAGCCGCCGCGATCAGGTTCCTCACGTCACGGGCCGCTCCAGGCATCGAGGCGACGCCCACGCTCGCCGTGAGCCGGATCGCCCCCGCGCCGTCGACGCGCGGGACCGGCGCGGCCTCGACCCGCGTCCGCACCCGCTCCGCGGCCTCCAGCGCTCCTTCCGGCCCCGTCTCGGGAAGCGCGAGGACGAACTCCTCGCCGCCGTAGCGGGCCGCCTCGTCGATCCCGCGCGACTCGTCGAGCAGCATGCCGCCGATCGTGCGCAGGACCTCGTCGCCCTGGAGATGGCCGTAGGTGTCGTTCACTTGCTTGAAGTCGTCGATATCGAGGATCAGCAGTGAGAGCTCGTGGCCGAAGCGCTCCGCACGCGCCGCCTCCTTTCCGATCAGCTCCCGGAAGCGACGCTGGTTCGACAGGCCGGTGAGCTCGTCGGTGATCGCCTGCTCGGAAACGACCTCGTGCAGATCGATGTTCTCGACGGAGACGGCGGCCTGACCGACCAGGTAGCGAAACAGCTCTCGCTGCCCGGAGTCGAACGCGACTCCCTGGCGGGCGATCGACATCGCGCCGAGGCTCCGCTCGGCGTCGTGGATCCCGGTCAGCGGGCGCGCGATCGCGCGCACCTCGCCCTCTTCCGCCTCGGATTCGCCCCGCTGCCGCAGCGCCTTCTTCTCGGCCTCCCGCAGGGCCTCACCGAGCGCCCCGTCCGCGACGCCCGCCTCCGCCTCGATCCGCCTCCGCCCCACGAGCACGATCCGGCACGACTCCGCCTCGCACGCGGCGAGCGCCGTCTCCGCGACGATGTCCAGGAGCGCGTCACGATTCAGTCCGTGCGCGAACGCCTCGCCGATCCGCCGGATGGAGCGCTCCAGCTCCGCTCTCTGGCGGCGCAGCTCTCCCATCTGCGCGGCGAGCCGATCGCTCATCTTGTTGAACTCGCTCGCGAGGCCCGCCATCTCGTCCCTTCCCTCAACCGGCACCTCACGGCTGAAATCGCCGCCGCCGATTCGCCGCGCCGCGGAGAGCATCGCCGCGATCTGGCCCTGCAGCGAGCGCACCAGCATCACGATGAAGAACAGGGCGACCGCAAAGAAGGCAGCGAGCGTCCCGGCGACGACCGGGCGCGCCGTGAGCGCCGCGCCCTCGACGGGACCGAACAGGGCCAGGTGGAGTCCGGGCTCGGCGCCGTTCAGCGGCGCCGTCGCCACGCGCATATCGCCGCCGGGCAGATCGACGGTGCTCGCCTCGTCGGAGATCGGGACCCCGGTGTCGCCGAGCTCGAGCGTTCGCGCGACCGGGCGACCCGAGACCAGCACCGCCACCTCCCCTTCGGTCAGCTCGTCGACCCGCTTCGCGTAGGTGGGGGCGGTGATCGCCGACGCGCGCAGCGTGCCGAGCGTCCGCGAGCGTCCGCGCAGCGTGACCTCGGCCTCGGCGACGGGCTCCCTCGATCCCGATCGCACAAGCTCCTGGCCACCGGGGCCGAGAAGGGCGAGAGAGGCGAGGTCCAGCTCGGAGCTCAGGCGCCGTACGACCTCGCGAAGGCTTTGCGGGTCACGAGAGCGGAGCGCGGCGGCGAGCTCGTCGTCGCGGGCCGCCGCGCGCGCAGCGCGCCGGCTGCGGCCCAGCTCGTCGCCGTAGAGGGATATCCCCGTCTCCAGGTTCGCCGAGAGACGGGCGTCGACCTGCCCCGTGCTCGACTCGCCGGCCACCTCGGTCACCAGCACCGCGACCGCCACCATCGGCAGGGCGACGATCAGCAGGAAGAAGAACGTGAGGCGGTTGCGGAAGCTCAAGCTGTCCTCTCACCAGGTTAGATCGGCACCTCGACACCGCCGAGTTCAACCTGGCGGCGACTGTATCCTTGCGAAAGCGCTCGGGACAACCCGAAGCCCGCCTGCAAGGGGCTATAGCTCAGTTGGGAGAGCGCCTGGATCGCACCCAGGAGGTCGCCGGTTCGAGCCCGGCTAGCTCCACTTCCCATCGCAAAGCGGGATTCGGCACCTTCGCCGGTCCCGCTTTCGCCGCTCGTGATACTCCACGTGGGCGTTCATCGCCGACCGCGAGCGCGGCCCGACGCCGTACCGGAAGTACGCGTCGCCGGGGAGGGAACCCGGAGGTTCACCGCATGGCTAAGCCGTTTGCGGGCTCGTCCTACTACGTTGGCTACTACGTGGGCTCGAATCCGACCCGATCGGAGGGCGCACGCGAAGCTCGGGATGAACCCTCGCGATCGAGCGGCCCACGGGCTCGACCTCGCCCGTCGGATCGATCTCGCGTCGGCCATGAGCGAGCCCGATCCCGACCGCCGGGCCGAGCTTCTACGCGAGGCCGGGGTCGAGGAGGGCGACGAGTGACCGCCCTACTCCCGCACCCCGGCGGCTTCGAGGGCCTCGGCGGCCTCGGAGTAGAGGGTCATGCGGGTGATCTTGTCCCCGCGTATTTCATAGAGGACCGCATAGTGGGTCTCTACTTCGATACCGCTTCCTTTGGCCCGACCGTGCTGCTTGGAGGCCACGAGCACCTGGCTGCCGAGGTCGCGGATCTCCTCGATCTCCTCGCGCCATTCATCCCAGGCTCCCACCCACCGAGCGACCATCGCGTACACCGCGTCCCGACCGCGGCCGATTCCTTCGTCCACCCGCATGGACGCATCGACTTCCACCTCGGGGTCGAAGTAAGCCAACGCGCCGTCGAAATCGCTGCGGTGGAAAGCTTCGTACATCCGCCGGACGGTCTCGACGATCTCCTGCGACATCGCCCGCGCAGTATCGCGCGAGAGCGGAGGCCACGGTGACCGACCTCCGCGACGACGTGCAGGCGTTCAGCCGCCGGGTGCGGAAGTTGTGCCGCGAGGTACTCGTGATCGGCTCGGGAGTGATCGGGCTCACGACCGCGATCCGCCTCGTCGAGGCGGGCTTCTCGGTCCGGATCCGGACTCCGGCGTCTCGATGGGGTCGGGAACGCTCGCGTCCTCGAGCGGCGAGGCGCCGCCACCGGAGCTCCTTCCCGGCGTCGAGGTGCGCCCCTGCGCCCCTTCAAAGGGCTTCGCCGGCGCGTTCCGGGTCACCCTGCCGGTGATCGACATGCCCCCCTACCTCGATCACCTCGCCGGGCGGCTTCGGCGTGCCGGTGTCGAGATCGAGCCTGGCCGGGTGGAATCGCTTGCGGAGGCGGCGGAGGAGGCCACGGTCGTGGTCAACTGCGCCGGGATGGGCGCGCGCGAGCTCGCTGCCGATCCCGAGCTTCGCCCCGTGCGAGGGCAGCACGTCGTGGTCGAGAACCCCGGGCTGGACGAGTTCTTCACAACGGAGCCGTTCGGCCCGGCGTGGACGAGCTGGTTCCCTCACGGCGAGCGCGTCGTGCTCGGCAGCGTCGCTCAGGAGGACGACTGGGAACTGGAACCGCGCGACGAGGATGCCGATCGAATCCTCGAGGGCTGCGCCGCGATCGAGCCGCGGCTTCGCGACGCCCGGGTGATCGAGCACCAGGTCGGGCTGAGGCGGGCGCGCGACGTCGTCCGCGTCGAGGCCGAGCAGCGCGACACGGGTCGCTGCGTCCACAACTACGGCCACGGCGGCACCGGTGTCGGCCTGTCGTGGGGATGCGCCAGCGAGGTCGTCACCCTGGTCGACGGCTGAAGGCATGCTCGCTCGTGCATCCGTTGGGGCGGCGCCGGCGCGAAGAAGAGGAGGGTCTGACGGAGAGCGCGTAGACGCGACGGCGCGGCTCATTTAGCCGTCTACGCTCCAACCGTGGAGCACCTCGAGGTCTTCCTGATCGGCCTGTTCGTCGCGGTCGCCGGCCTCAGCACGCTCGCGCGCAGGCTCTCGGTCCCGTACCCGATCCTGCTCGTGATCGGCGGCGTGGTCATGGGTGGGATCCCCGGCCTTCCCGCCGTCGAGCTGGATCCCGACCTCGTGCTCGTGATCTTCCTCCCACCACTGCTCTACTACGCCGCGTTCTTCTCCTCGCTGCGCGATCTGCGCGCCGACGCGCGAGGGATCTCACTCACGTCGGTGGGCCTCGTGCTGGTGACGACGTGCGCGGTCGCGGTCATCAGCCATGCGGTGATCGACCTGCCTTGGGCGATGGCGTTCGCGCTCGGCGCGATCGTCTCACCGACCGACCCGATCGCCGCGACGACGATCATGCGCCGTGTCGGCGTGCCTCGCCGGGTCGTCACGGTCGTCGAAGGGGAGAGCCTGGTCAACGACGCCGCCGCCCTGATCGCGTACCGGGTCGCCGTCGCCGCCGCGGTCGGGGGCACGTTCTCGCTCGGCGAGGCGGCGATCGACTTCGTCGTCGCGGCGGTCGGTGGAGTGGCGATCGGGCTCGCGGTCGGGTGGCTGATCGCGGAGGTACGGCGCCGGCTCGACGACCCGCCGGTCGAGATCACGGTCTCGCTGCTCACCGGATACGCCGCTTTCGTGCCGGCCGAGGAGCTCGAGCTGTCCGGCGTCCTCGCGGCGGTCACCGCTGGGCTGTACATCGGCTGGCTGTCTCCGGAGATCAGCACGGCGCGGATGCGGATCCAGGGGTTCTCGGCGTGGGATGTCCTCGTCTATCTCCTCAACGCGACGCTGTTCCTCCTCATCGGCCTCCAGCTGAACACGATCCTGGACGGCCTCTCCGGCTTCTCGATGTGGGAGCTGATCGGGTACGCGGTGCTCGTCAGCGCGGTGGTGATCGCGGCGCGCATCGCCTGGTTCTTCACCACGCCGTACCTGATCCGGGCGCTCGACCGTCGCGCGAGCCAGCGCGAGCGGCGGGTCGGCCCGGGGGTACGGATCGTGGTCGCGTGGAGCGGGATGCGCGGCGCGGTCTCGCTCGCCGCGGCGCTCGCCCTCCCGCTCCAGACCGACGCCGGCGCGGCGCTGCCCCAGCGTGACCTGATCCTGTTTCTGACCTTTGCGGTCATCTTCGCGACACTCGTCCTGCAGGGACTCAGCCTTCCCGTCCTGATCGAGGGGCTGGGGATCGCCGACGACGGCGCCGACCGGGAGCGGGAGGAGCTCCGCGCCCGCCTCGCCGCGGCAGAGGCCGCGCTCGCGGAGCTCGAGGCACTGGCCGAGGAGGAATGGACCCGGCCCGAGACGATCGAGCGGATGCGCGGCATGTACGACTACCGGCTTCGCCGCTTCGGCGCTCGGGCCGGAGAGGCTCCCGACGACGGCTACGAGGACCGCTCGCTCTCGTATCAGCGCGCGGTCCAGTCCGTGCTCGGCGCTCAGCACCGCGCCGTGGTCGCGCTTCGCAACGAGGGTGAGATCTCGGACGACGTCATGCGCCAGATCGAGCGCGAGCTCGACCTCGAGGAGGACCGGCTCGAGATCTAGTGGCACCTCACTAGCCCCTGGCGCGCTCGACGGCGAGCCCTGGGCGTTCATCGTGATGTCGAGCGCGCTGTTCACGGCGCCGTTGAGAGCGAAGACCGCTGTGACGGCGAGCCGGGGCGACATCACCGTCGATCCTCGCAAGCCGGCGACCCAGGCGGACCGACGGGTATCGTCGGCGCCGTGAGCACGGTCGTCTTCTTCCCCGAGGGCGCGTACGGGCCGACCAACAACTGCGTCGGGATTGGGGACGTGCTGCGCCGGGACGGGCACCGGGTCGTGTTCATCATCGAGCAGTCCTTCGCCGGGACCCTGGAGGAGCAGGGGTTCGAGGAGCGCCTGATGCGCCTCGCCCCTCGTCCGGAGCAGGAGGAGGAGCCGGGCCAGTTCTGGAAGGACTTCATTCGCGAGACCGCTCCGGTGTTCCGCAAGAGCACCTTCGAGCAGCTGTCCGAGTTCATCGTCCCCACCTGGGAGGCGCTCCTCGACGGCGCGCGCTACGTCGACGACCGACTGCGCGAGATCTTCGACGAGGTCCGCCCCGACGTGGTCGTCGAGGACAACGTGTGCGCCTTCCCGGCGATTCCCGCCAGCGGGATCCCCTGGGTGCGGATCGTCTCCTGCAACCCGCTGGAGCTGAGGGACTCCGACCTCCCCCCGACGTTCTCCGGGCTGCCCGCCGACGATCGCTCGGAGTGGGAGTCCTTCCGCGAGGAGTACCGGCGCGCGAGCGGTGACCTGTGGGCCGGCTTCGACGAGTACTGCCGCGAGCGCGGCGGCCCCGCGCTGCCCGAGGGCGAGTTCATCCACCCCTCGCCGCTGCTCAATCTGTACGTCTACCCGGAGGAGGTCGACTACGTGCGCCGCCGGCCGCTCGACGCCACCTGGCACAACCTCGGCTCGAGCGTGCGGACCACCGACCCCGAGTGGTCGCCGCCCGGTGAGCTCGCCGGCGGCGACGGCGCGCTAATCTACCTCAGCCTCGGCTCGCTCGGCTCCGGCGACGTCCCGTTGATGCAGCGGCTCGTCGAGGTTCTCGGCGACACACCGCACCGCTACATCGTCTCAACGGGCCCGCAGCACGCCGAATACGAGCTCGCGGACAACATGGCCGGCGAGGAGTTCCTGCCTCAGACCTCGGTGCTGCCGCAGGTCGACCTCGTGATCACCCACGGGGGAAACAACACGGTCACCGAAGCGCTTCACTTCGGCGTCCCGATGATCGTCCTGCCCCTGTTCTGGGATCAGCACGACAACGCCCAGCGGATGCGCGAGACGGGCTGCGGCGTTCGCCTTCCGACCTATACCTTCACGGCCCAGCAGATGAGCGAGGCGATCGACAGCCTGCTCACGAACGGCGAGCTCGGCGCCCGGCTCGCCGCGATTTCGAAGCGCCTCCAGGCGTACCCGGGCAACACGCGCGCCGCCGCGCTGATCGAGCGTCTCGCCGATACGCGCGAACCGGTCGTCCGCTAGGGCCAGAGCATCGGAGGTGCGATCGCCGGAACAGCAGGTGGTTCTTGTCACGGGTGCCACCGACGGACTCGGGAAGGCGCTCGCGAGCGAGCTCGCGGCGAGCGGGGCGACCCTGCTCCTCCACGGTCGCGACGACGCCAGGGGAGGAGAGGCGGTCGATCAAATCCGCGACGCGACCGGCAACGAGCGTGTGGGGTGGCAGCGGGCGGACTTCGGCTCGCTCGACGAGGTGCGCGGGATGGCGGAGCGGATCGCGGCCGAGGGGCACCGGATCGACGCGCTCGTCAACAACGCCGGGATCGGCATCACCCTGCCCGGAGACGGCACTCGGATCGAGAGCCGCGACGGGCACGAGCTGCGCTTCGCGGTCAACTACCTGGCGCACTTCGCGCTCACCCGCCGGCTGCTGCCGCTGCTCACGGACTCGGCGCCGGCGCGGATCGTCAACGTCAGCTCCGCCGGCCAGGTGCCGATCGACTTCGACGACGTCATGTTGGAGCGCGACTACGACGGCACGCGGGCCTACTGCCAGAGCAAGCTCGCGCAGGTGATGCTGACGTTCGACCTCGCCGAGGAGCTGGGGCAGGTCGGGGTGAGCGCCAACTGCCTCCACCCCGCCACCTACATGCCGACCAAGATGGTCACCCACGCGGGCATCAGCCCGGCGAGCTCGCTCGAGGAGGGAACGCGGGCGACGCTGCGGCTCGTCGTGGATCGCGAGCTCGAGGGCGTGAGCGGCCGCTACTTCAACGGCGAGCGCGAGGCCCGCGCGCACCCCCAGGCATACGACGGAGACGCCCGCCGCCGCCTGCACGAGCTCAGCGAGCGCCTTACCGCGTGAGTGCCTCGATCGCGACGGCAGGCAGCCCGGCGCTGAGCGCGGTGAACGAGGCGATCGCTGCCGCACGGTAGGCGAGCCTGCCCGAGGCGTCGGGGTCGAACGCCTCGGGGAGAACAGCAGCGGGGTGACGATCAACGTGCCTCTACCATCCTGCGACGATGCGGATCGACGAGATCATCGCGACCACGAGGCCATGCTTCTCGTTCGAGTTCTTCCCGCCCCAGACCGATGAGGGCGTGGAGAGCCTGTACGAGACGATGCGGGTGCTGAGGCCGCTCGATCCCGGGTTCGTCTCGGTCACCTACGGCGCGGGGGGCGCGACCCGCGAGGGGACGGTCGAGATCTCGGGGACGATCAAGCGCGAGTTCGGGGTCGAGGCGATGGCGCACCTGAGCTGCGTCGGCGAGACGACCGAGAGGCTGGAGGAGATCCTCCGCAGCATCGCGGGCGCCGAGCTCGAGAACGTGCTCGCGCTGCGCGGGGATCCCCCGCGCGGGGAGCCCGAGTTCCAGCCCCCCAAGGGCGGGCTCTCCTCCTCCGCCGAGCTCGCCGCGTTCATCTCCGAGCGTCACGACTTCGGGATCGGCGGGGCCTGCTTCCCCGAGGTTCACCCGGAGGCGAAGGACCTCGAGGCCGACCTCGCCTTCCTGAAGACGAAGGTAGACGCCGGCGCCGGCTTCCTGATCACGCAGCTCTTCTTCGACAACCGGGCGTTCCTCGACTGGCTCCCCGCTGCGCGCCGGGCGGGGATCGACGTCCCGATCCTCGCCGGGGTGATGCCGATCACGAGCTACGCGCAGATCAAGCGCTTCTGCGAGATCTGTCAGGCCACGATCCCCGCGCCGCTCGCCGCGGCGATGGAGTCGCTGAATGGCGACGAGGGGGCCGAGTTCGAGCTCGGGGTCGCCTACGCAGCGCGCCAGTGCGACGAGCTGCTGGCTGCGGGAGTGCCGGGAATCCACTTCTACACGCTGAACAGGGCGCCCGCCACGCGCGCGATTCTCGCGGCGCTGCACGCCGCGAGGCCGTGGGAGCGCGCCCCCTTGGAGCCCGCCGCGATAAGCGCCTCCTGACGCGTTACTAGACTGCTGCCGCGATGGGCTCATTCCGCTATCGCGACCGGTACACGCTGCGCTACGACGTCCATGGCGAGGGGGACAGGGTGCTCGTGCTCACGCACGGGCTCCTGATGAACCGGCGGATGTACGAGCGGCTCGCCCCCGAGATGGCCGCGCGGGGCAACCGCGTCATCTGCCTCGACCTGCTCGGCCACGGCCGCTCCGACCGCCCCGACGACCCGCGGCTGTACTCGATGACCGCGTTCGCCGACCAGGTCCTCGGACTGCTCGACCACCTCGAGCTCGAGCAGGCGGTGATCGGGGGGACCTCGCTGGGGGCCAACGTCGGGCTCGAGTTCGCCGCCTGGCATCCCGATCGCGTCAGGGCGCTGTTCGTCGAGATGCCGGTGCTCGAGAACGCCCTCACGGCGGTCGCGGTGATCTTCACTCCGATCCTCGTCGGGCTGCGGTTCGGAACCCCGGCGTTCAAGATGGTCTCCCGCCTGACCAGCCGCTTTCCGCGCTCCCACTATCTGATCGACATCGTCCTCGACTGGGTGCGCCAGGAACCCGAGCCCTCCGCGTCCGTGCTCGAGGGGCTGCTGCTGGGGCGCTCCACGCCTCCCCAGGAGGACCGCATGCGGATCGAGGCTCCGGCGCTCGTCATCGGCCATCCCGCCGACCCGCTGCACCCGTTCAACGACGCCGACCAGCTCGTGGACGAGATGCCCAACGCACGGCTCGTCAACGCCAACTCGATCATCGAATGGCGCACCAGCCCCGATCACCTCAACGACGAGCTGGCCGCGTTCCTCGACGAGGTCTGGGCGGAGCGCGCGGCGGCTAGCCGAGCCGGTTGATCATCCGCAGCAGGAGGGGGTCCATCTCGCCCACGCCGCCACCGTGTTCCATGCGGCGATCCTGGCGATCCAGCAGAGCGGTCGTGAGTCGCGTCCCGAGGAAGCGCAGCGGCTCCGGGGGGATCGCCGGCTCGGACTCCTGATCGACGAACACCAGCCGCGTGTGCTCGCTCTCACGCTCGAGCAGGAGGTCACTCAGCGCCCGGCTGACGGTGTGGCTCGGCGCAACGCCGTGGCCGTTGTAACCGTAGCCGTAGAAGATCCCGTCGCCGAGGCTCCCGACGTAGGGCAGGAAGCTGCCGGTGATCGCGACGCAGCCGCCGTACGCGTGGGTGAAGCGGACGTCCTCCCACATCGGGAACAGCTCTCGCCACGCCTCGCGCAACTCCGAGAACACACGCTCGTTGCCCATGTGGCGCAGGTCCATGTCGTTGCCGTAGAAGTACGGCGCCAGCCGCCCGCCCCACAGGATGCGGCCGTCCGCGGTCGGCCTCCCGATCGTGATGAAGTTCCGCTTGTCCTCGAAGCCCTCCCGGCCGGGCCACGCGACCCGACTGCGCTGCTCATCCGTCAGCGGCTCCGTCACCATCGCGTAGCTCCAGATCGGCACCATCTTGTGGCTGAATTGGGGGAAGCCGTGCTGGTAGGCGTTCGTCGCGACGACGATCAGCGGCGCCTCCACCGCCCCGAGCTCGGTGTCGACCCGCCCGGCGGCGACCTGCGTCGCGGGCGAGCGCTCGAACAGCCGCACCCCCGACTCCCCCACGGCGCGCGCGAGTCCGCGCACCAGCCTGTGGGGGTTGAGGATCGCCCCGCGTCTCTCCTTCAGGACACCGCGGACGCGCGGGGAGCCGACAACCGCCTGCGCCGAAGCTCCCTCGAACAGGTCGTAGTCATGATCGGCCCCGATCCGCCGAGCGGCCTCGAGGTCGCGCTCCAGACGCCACATGTGGGCGTCGTTGACGGCGATGGCGGCGAAGCCGTTGAGCTCGTATTCGGCGTCTATCCCGTGCTCGGCGCAGAACTCGCCGATCTCGACCACGGAGCGGGCGACCGCCTCGTGGGCCGCCCCGGCGCGCTCGGGGCCGTGGCGCTCGACGAGGTGATGAAGGCTCATGTCGAGCACGGTCATCGCGTAGCCGTCGTTGTGGCCCGAGGCGCCGGACCCCGCCCAGCTTCGCTCGACCACCACGACCTCGAGCGACGGGTTCCCCTGCTTGAGGAAGTATGCGGTCCACAGCCCCGTGTAACCGCCTCCGACGATGCACACGTCGGCGCGCTCGGTGCCCTGGAGCGGCGGCCCGGGCGTCACCGGCTCGGTCTCCCACCAGTAGATGCTGTTGCGCGCGCCCGCCAAGCGACGCCGAGTGTACCCCCGCCGCGGGTGCCGGCTGGCGCGGATCCTCAGCTCCGCGGAAGCTCTATTCGCTACGCTCGCGTGCCGCATGGCGAGCCGGAAGGAAGAGAAGGAGCGCCTCCGTCAGCAGCGCCTCGCCGCCGAGCGACGCGAGACGCAGGCGGGGCGGAGCCGGCTGTTCGCGGGTTACGCGATCGCGGGGCTGCTCGCGGCGGCGGTCGTCGTCGGGATCATCGTCGTGATCGCGAGCGGAAACGACGATGGTGGCGGCGCCGGTGGAGGCGATACGCCGGAGAACGCCCACATCGACCCCACCAGCGGCGTCGTGGCCGCCGACCCCGACGGCCGCGAGGGAAGCGCGCCTCCCGCCGTCGAGCAGGCGCGCCTCGAGCAGGCCGCCGAGGCCGCGAACTGCGATCTGCAGCTCGACCTCCCCGACGAGGGCAACGACCACTTCGAAAACGAGGACGAGGGCAGCTACGACACGAGCCCTCCCACCTCGGGGGATCACTACGGCAGCAACACCGAGGCCGGGGCCGGGGCGCTCGCGGACGGCGCCTACTCGAACACGCCGCCGCTCTCACGAGCGGTGCACGCGCTCGAGCACGGCCGGATCGAGATCCAGTACAGCCCCGACCTTCCCGAGGAGGACCAGCTCGCCCTGAAGGGGGTCCTCGACGAGGACCCGGCCGGGATGATCATGTTCCCCAACTCCGACATGCCATACGAGGTGGCGGCCACCGCGTGGACGAACATGCTCGGCTGCGAGACGTACGAGGGTCCCGCGACGCTCGACGCTATCCGCGCCTTCCGCGACACGTACCGCGGCCAAGGGCCCGAGCCCGTACCAATCTAGCCATCTAGGCCGGCAACGATTCATTCAGCGGATTCGTCTGCTTGCAGGCGAAACGTTGGGGGGTGGTACGTGTTTCGGGGTCAGTGCGGGCGCTCAGGATCCTCCTCACCTACGTCGTTCCCGCCGGGGCGATGGCGACTCTCCTCTGGAGCGTCGCCCCGGCGCTGTCGCTGACCCCGTACGCGCCAGAGGCGGTCGACTTCGAGCAGCGGCTTGCGGCCGTGGCGCGCGTCACCGCGCCCGGCACACGCG
>JBOGZH010000269.1:0-3130 GCA_050697095.1 Solirubrobacterales bacterium | reverse complement strand
GTGCATATGACCGTTAACCCCACAACCGCTCCGCAAACCCCCTCGAGTGTGGGGTTTGCGGCGGCGTGGAGGGCGATTGCGGCGGTTCACGCCTGGTCGCCGTATAGCCCGCCTCACGCCGGAGAGTCTGTGCGGCGGCCCACACCCCTACGTGCGCTGTTCGGCCCGCCGCGACGCCGGAGAGCGTTGCCGCCGGTACTCTGCGCCCGTGTCCGTGATCGAGGTGCAGGGCATCGAGGGCCTCAAGGGCCTGCTCGGCCAGAAGGTCGGGCCGAGCGAGTGGCGCGAGGTCACCCAGGAGCTGATCGACGAGTTCGCCGCCCTCTCGGGAGACGACCAGTGGATCCACGTCGACGTCGAGCGGGCGAAGGAGGAGAGCCCGTTCGGGACCACGATCGCCCACGGCAACCTCACGCTGTCGATGATCGACGGCTTTCGCCGCGACCTGATCGCCTCGACGGGCTTCAAGCTCGGCGTCAACTACGGCTGGAACCGGGTCCGTTTCCCGGCCCCGGTGCCGGTCGGTTCGCGGATCCGGGCGACCGCCGAGGTGACCGAGGTCGAGGATGTCGGCGGCGGCTGGTGGCAGATCGTCACGCGGTTCACCGTCGAGGTCGAGGGTGGGGAGAAGCCGGTCTGCGTCGCCGACAGCGTCGGCCGCGCGCTGCCCGAGTAGCCGGCCCGGCGGCCGGTGTGAATCCGGAGCCCGCGGAGGTCAACGCGGCCGGTGGTCTGGTCGTCCGCGAGCACGCAGGGGGAGCGCGTGAGGTCGCGGTCGTGCATCGGCCCCAGTACGACGACTGGTCGCTGCCGAAGGGCAAGCTCGAGGGCGGCGAAGGGTGGCGGGAGGCGGCGCTGCGCGAGGTCGCCGAGGAAACCGGGCTGCGGTGCGAAGCCGTTGCGGAGCTTGCCGCGTCCCACTACCTCGATCACAAGGGGCGGCGCAAGCAGGTTCGCTGGTGGTTGATGCACCCTCTCGGCGGCAGCTTCGCGCCCACCGACGAGGTCGACGAGCTGCGATGGGTGCCGCTGGAGCGCGCCGGCGACCTGCTCGACTACGAGCTCGACCGCGAGCTCGTCGAGTCCGCCGTTAGCGCCCCATGAACACGCTCGCCCGCCCGGTCAGGCGGCGCTTGGCGGCTGATGGAGCCCGAAGGGCGACCCCTGGTCGTCCCGGCAGAGCTTGAAGCGTCCGAACCTCGCGATCGACGCCTCATCATCGCCCTCGACGTCAATCTCCTCGATCTCGCCCCCGAGCTCGCGCACGCGCTCGAGCGCCGCCTCCATGTCGTCGACCTGGAAGAACACGTACGGCGCCGCTCCCGCGTCGCCGCCGTGCATCCCGCCGCGCACGTTCGGCGCGTCGATCACGAACCCCTTCCCGGATGGCCCGGTCTCGAACGTCCATCCGAACAGCCCCTCGTAGAACGCCCGGCCCCGCTCGGTGTCCTCGACACCGAGCTCGAAGAACGTCAGCTCGCCTGGCATTCGATCACTCCTTCCGTCGGTCGTGGCACTTCGTTGCTACCGCCCCTTGAACTCCGGCTCCTCGCCGGCGAAGAACGCCGTCACGCCGTCGCGGAGGTCCTCGGTGCCCATGCTGTCGGCGATCCCGTGGCGCTCGACCTGGAGGTGCTCGGTGAGCGAGTTGTCGAGGCTCACGTTCGCGAGCAGCTTCGCCATCCGGACGTAGTGCGGCGCCTTCGCGGCGAGCTCCTCGGCCTTCGCGCGCGCCGCGTCCATCAGCTTGTCCGCCGGGACCACGTAGGAGACGAGGCCCAGCTCGAGCGCGTCCGCCGGCGAGATCATCGGGTCCTCGAGCAGGAGCTGCTTCGCCTTCGCCGGGCCGACCACGCGGGGAAGGAAGTAGGTCATCCCGCCGTCGGGTGAGGCGCCGATCCGCCCGTAGGCGACGACGAAGAAGGAGTCCTCGGAGGCGATCCGGATGTCGCAGGCGAGCGCGAGCGAGAACCCCGCGCCGGCGGCCGCTCCGTTGACAGCGGCGATCACCGGGTACGGGATGCGCTGGAAGTCGACGATCCCCTGGTGCAGGACCTCGGCGCCGCGGCGGACGCTCGAGGGGAGGTCGATGTCGTCGTCCTCGACGCCGCGCCTGAACCAGTTCACGTCGCCCCCGGCCGAGAAGGCGCGCTCGCCGCTCCCCGTGACGATCAGCGCCCGGAGCGCCGCGCGATCGGCGAGCCACGCGGCCGCCTCGGTGAACTCCGCGATCAGCTCCGGGCTCATCGCGTTGAGGGCGTCGGGGCGGTCGAGCGTCAGGGTCCCGATCTCGCCGTCGATGTCGATACGCAGGGTCTTCAGCTTCGGGGGGCTGACGGTCTCCGTGGCCATGTGATCACTCCTTTTCAAACGCCCGATTTGCAAGCAAATCGTGCGGTGTCGGGCGGGCTTGGCGGGAGCCGGAGCCTAACCTGTTCTGTAGGTGGCCCAGCAGAACGAAAAGCTCGCCGAGGCGCGGCGCAAGCTGCCCGACCAGCCCGGGGTCTACCTCTTCAACGACGCCCGGGGCCGGGTGATCTACGTCGGCAAGGCGCGCTCGATCCGCAAGCGCGTCGCCTCGCACTTCTCCAAGCAGCCGTCCTCCGGCCTGGGGGACCTGAGGCGCGAGATCGAGGGTATCGACTTCATCGTCACCGACACCGAGGCGGAGGCGCTGCTCGCCGAGCAGCAGTTCATCAAGCGCCACCGCCCCCGCTTCAACATCCGGCTCCGCGACGACAAGTCGTATCCCTACGTCGGGGTCAGCCTCGACGAGGAGTTCCCGCGCGTCTACTTCACCCGCGAGCGCCACCGCTCCGGGCGGGTCTACTTCGGGCCGTTCTCGAGCGCGCGCCGGGTGCGTGAGACGCTCGACCTGCTGGGCAAGCTGTTCCAGTACCGGACCTGCGAGGGGCCGGAGCCTGGGCGGCGGTCGGGAGTTCCGTGCCTCGACTACTACATCAAGCGCTGCCAGGCGCCCTGCGTCGGCTATATCGACCGCGAGGAGTACCGCCGCAACATCGAGGCGGTCGTGGGCTTTCTCTCCGGCCGCTACCGCGATGTCGAGCGGGACCTCGAGCGCAAGATGCACGAGGTGGCCGATGCCGAGGAGTTCGAGCGGGCCGCGATC
>JBOGZH010000268.1:0-1750 GCA_050697095.1 Solirubrobacterales bacterium | reverse complement strand
CGTCAAGGGAGTGCTGACTTGAAGATTTGCTGCCTTTGCAAGGAGGTCCCGGACGCCTCGGTCCAGAAGCGGATCGACGACGGGACGAAGCGCCTCGACCGAAGCGGCGAGAAGAACCTCAACCCCTTCGACACGCACGCCCTTGAGGCGGCGATGCAGGTCAAGGAGGGCGGGAGCGACGTCGAGGAGATCGTCGCGGTGACGATGGGCCCCGAAAGCGCGGTGCGCGCGCTGCACAAGGCCGTCGCCCTTGGCGCCGACCGCTCGGTGCACCTGACCGACGACGCGCTCACCGGCTCGGACGTATGCGCGACCGGGTACGCGCTCGCCAAGGTGCTCGAGGCCGAGAGCCCCGATCTGGTACTGCTCGGCCAGCAGTCGGACGACGGCGAGTGCTACACGATCGGGGCCGTCGTCGCCGACCACCTGAAGATGCCCTCGCTGACGCAGGTGATCAAGATGGACGTCGAGGACGGCAAGCTGCGCTGCGAGCGCCAGGCCGAGTACGGCTACGACACGGTCGAGATCGAGTTCCCCGCCGTGATCAGCGTCGGTGACGCGATCAACGAGCCCCGCTATCCCTCGCTGAAGGCGATCATGGGGGCGAAGAAGAAGCCGCTCGACACGAAGTCCACCTCCGACGTCGGGATCGAGGCCGACCGGGTCGGCGAGGGAGGCTCCCGGACCGCGGTGCTGGCGATCAACCCGCCCCCCCAGAAGGAGGCCGGCGAGATCATCGAGGACGAGGACACCGATGAGACCGTCGAGAAGGTGGTCGCCTGGCTCGAGGAAAGGAAGCTGATCTGATGGCAGGAATCCTCGTGTACGCCCTGCACGACGACGAGGGCGAGTTCAACAAGAGCTCGCTCGGGGCGATCTCCGAGGCCGCCAAGCTTGCAGGCGAGCTGGACACCGAGGCCGCGGTGGTCGCCGTCGGCGACGTCTCCGACGAGGCCTGCCAGGCACTCGGCGCGTATGGCGCGACGAAGGTGTGGCGCGCCAAGGCCGCGCCCGACGGGCTCGCGCAGCCGATCGTCGACGTGATGGCGAAGCTGATCGCCGACGAGGGCTACTCCTACGCGCTGTTCGGCGGCGGGCTGCTCGGGTTCGAGATCGGCGCCGGGCTCACGGCGCGGCTCGGCGCCGGGGTGACGATGGAGGTCACCGAGGTCAAGGTCTCCGACGGGAAGCTGGTCGCCGTGAGGCCGGTGCTCCAGGACTCCGCCGTGGTCGACGTCGGCTACGTGGGGGAGCCGGGGATCATCATCGGCCGCCTGAACGCTTTCGACGCGACCGAGAGCGACGGCGGCTCCGCCGAGGTCGCCGACGTCGAGGTCGAGCTCTCGGAGTGGTCCACGAAGGCGAAGATGGTCACGCGGGGCGAGTCGCGGGGTGAGGACGTCAACATCGAGGACGCGGAGCTGCTCGTCGGCGGCGGCCGCGGGCTCGGCGAGGCGGACAACTTCAAGCTCGCCGAGGAGCTCGCCGATGCGCTCGGGGGCGCCGTAGCGGCGACCCGCGCGGTGGTTGACGCGGGCTGGTATCCGTACTCGACGCAGGTCGGCCAGACCGGGAAGACAGTCTCGCCCAAGCTCTACGTTGCCTGCGGGATCTCCGGTGCGATCCAGCACAAGGTGGGGATGCAGAGCTCCGAGAACATCCTCGCGATCAACAAGGACCCGAACGCGCCGATCTTCGAGTTCTGCGACCTCGGGGTCGTCGGCGACCTGCACAAGATCCTCCCGAAGCT
>JBOGZH010000267.1:0-10188 GCA_050697095.1 Solirubrobacterales bacterium | reverse complement strand
GTACCACAGGTCGTCAAGCCCGAGCATCCCCTCGGCCACGTACACCTGGGTCTCCTCGATTCGAAGCGCCGAGACGAGCTGCACCCGCAGCCGCGGGTTGATGCTCGCCTCGACCTCGAGCCGCACGACTTCGCCGAACCGGCGGCGCCGCAGCTCGTCCTCGACCGCCTGCATCAGGTCGGCGGCCTCGTCGGAGACGTCGTAATCGGTGTCGCGGGTGACCCGGAACAGCGCGTGGTCGATGATCTCCATCCCGGGGAAGAGCGCGCCGAGGTTGTGGGCGATCACGTCTTCGAGTGAGACGACGGTGCGGCCGTCCCCGAGCGTGAGGAAGCGGCGCAGCAGCTCCTTCGGCACCTTGACGCGGGCCATCACATCGGCCTCCTGCTCGGGGTCCCTGAGCACGACCCCGAGGCTGAGCGAGAGGTTCGAGATGTAGGGGAACGGTCGGCCATGACCGACCACGAGCGGGGTCAGGGTGGGGAAGATCTGGTTCTCGAACAGGTCCTCGAGCTCCGCCCGCTCCGCCGCGTTCGCCGAGGCGACGGTGATGAAGCGGAGCCCGTGCTCGGCCAGCGCCGGGCGAAGGTCGCGCTCGAAGCAATCCGCGAGCCGATCGCGCAGCCCGGATACCCGATCGTGAATCGCCTCGATCACCTCGGAGGCGCTCATCCCGTCGGCGCCGCGCGCGTCCCTGCCGGCCTCCACCTGCTCATGCAGGTTGGCCACCCGGACCATGAAGAACTCGTCGAGGTTGTCCTGGTAGATGGCGCAGAACTTGACCCGCTCGAGCAGCGGCACGGAGAGGTCCTCCGCGAGCTGGAGCACGCGGTCGTTGAAATCCAGCCACGAGAGCTCCCGGTTGAAGAAGAGGGTGGTGTCGTCGAGGTCGGGGCGCGGAGGGACGGCCGCCGAGGGCGCCGCCCGCTCGGGGCCGACGAGAGTGCTTCGGTCGGAGTCAGCCAGGTTCGCCATCAATCGCCTCGCGCGCGAGGCCAGGCCCCCATGCTAGCGGCGGCCCACGCCCTCCCGAGGACCATCAACCGCCTGCAACTCGGTCTCCAGCTCGGCTAGGAAGGGGAGCTCCGGATGGGCCCCCCGCAGCTCGCGCAGCGTCTGTTTGTAGTGGTGCAGCTTCGCGTCGGGAACGGTCGCCCAGTGGTCACGAAGCCCCCTCACCTTGGCGAGCTTGTCCGCCGCGTATATCGCGGCAGCCCGCGAGCCGCTTCGCGCGACCCTGGCCCGGTGCTCGCGCTTGCGGGCCTCGTAGTCCTCGATCGAGGCGTCCTCGGTCAGCAAGCTGACCAGACCGCCGACGTCGGGGCCGAAGCGCTGCTCGATCTCCGAGCCGTCCATGCCCGTGTCCTCGCGCACGTCGTGCAGCAGGGCCGCCGCGACGACCTCGTCGTCGTAGCCCCGCTCGTGCAGAAGCCTCGCGACCGCGATCGGATGCGCCACGTCCGTGTCCTTCCGCCGTCCGGGACCGCTGTGGGCGTCCGCGGCGAGCTCGTACGCCTCCTCGAGAAGCCGGGAACCTTGAACGTATGCGGGGGCCTCGGACAACCGTCTGACCTTCACTACACCTGATCGGAGGGCTGGGGGCGCTCCCCGGCGGACTCGCCGCCCCCGGCTCGTCTCGCATCCGCGAGCTCGGCGGCGGCACGGCGCCCGCGCTCCAGCGCCGCGTGCTCGGCCCGCTCCGCCTCGGCCAGCTCCTCCGTCGCGCGCTCCGCTCGCCGGGCCGCGCGACGGCGCTCGCGGGCACGCTCGAGGTGACGGTTCGCGGCCCGCTCGAGCCGGTTCCAGGTCCGCTTCTCCTCCTGGGCCCGCCAGTAGTCGCGGAAGCGGTCGAAGAGCAGCGCGCGCCGCGCCTCGATGTAGACGGCGAGCGACTCCAGCCCCCGGTACGCGGTCCGGTGGGGCGCACGGCGGACCAGCTCGGGATCGAGGTCGGGAGCATCGCCGGCCCGCTTCCGGATCGCCTCGGCGTCGCGCGAGTGCAGCTCCGCGAGGTGCTCGCGTACGCGCGGAAGCATCACGTCGCAGTCGTGCAGCTCGCCGAGCACGTCCTGTAGGTCCCGGGCGCGCCGGCGCGCGGTCTCCCCCGCCCTCCCGAAGCAGAACTCGGTCGCCTCGAGGACGTAGCGGAGCCGCTTCGCCGCGATCCGCATGTCGTGCTGGGCCTTGACCTTGCGGTCGTCGACC
The DNA here is from genome assembly GCA_050697095.1 of Solirubrobacterales bacterium. Taxonomy (GTDB): domain Bacteria; phylum Actinomycetota; class Thermoleophilia; order Solirubrobacterales; family 70-9; genus DASPWW01. Next base: position 7,983 of record JBOGZH010000267.1, on the reverse strand, counting down.
GCGGCGGGCGCGAGGGAGCGCAGCTCGTCGAGCCGGACCCGGACGATCCGGGCCGCGTTCTCCGCCAGCGGCCCCGCCGGGTCGAGCTTCTTCACGCGCCTCGCCTTCATCGCGGCCTGCCGTCGCCGGCGAAGTCGGGGGCGATCGCGCGCGCCTCCAGGGCGAGGTCGTTGAGGCGCTCGTGCAGCGACTCGAGCCGGTCCGGGGCGACGAACCCCGCGAGCTCCTCGTTCGCGTGCCGCTGCTCGTCGCGGAGCCGCTCCGTGAGGCTGTCGATCCCGGCGCGGTCCGGGACGGGCATCTTCACGGACAGCTGCCGCAGCGCGGCGATCGCCACGTCCCGGTCGCGCCGCTCGCCGAGCGCGTCGGCGAGCCTCTTGACCTCCCCGAGGTCGGCCTTGAGCTGTTTGCGCGGAAAGCACGGCTCGAAGACCTCGAGCGCGGCGCGGAGCCGGCGGGTGGCGACACGCATGTCGTGCACGCGCTCGATGTCGCCCACGTCGAGCACCCCGGACGCGTGGTCGGCGAGCTCCTGCGCCCGCACCTCCACGATCCTCGCCGCCGCCGCAGCGTACGAGACCTGCTCCGACAGCCCGGGGATCTCGCGTGCCTTCGCCACCGCCCTCTCGACCAGCGAGTCTAACGTCGCCCGAGAGCGCGCTCAGGCGAGCTCGGCGCCGCTTGCACCACCGCTGTCGTCGGCGATCGAGCCGTTCAGGAGGTCGAGGATCACGCCCTCGCGGAGCCCTCCCTTGCCGATCTGAAGCGGTTGGCCGAGCAGCTCGGAGACCTTCTCGAGCAGCAGGACCCCGGTGGGAAGGATCCGCACCCGCGTCGGGTCGAGCTCGAAGCGGCGCGCGACGTCGCCGACCTCGTCGGTCGCGAATATCCGCATCGCACGCTCGAGGGTCTCGTACTCGAGCACCGCACCCACCACCTTGCGGAGCGACGTTGCGCTGCCCCCGACGGCGACCGCCTGCTCCGGCTCGGGGAAATCCTCCCCCCCGAAGAACTCCGCGATGTGCTCGCGGACGGCCCGCAGCTCGGAGGGTGTGGGCGGATCGCTGGAGAGGAAGTTGTCCGCCAGCGAGCCGGAGCCGATCGAGAACGAGTGCACCTCGTCGACCCCGCGGTCGAGCGTCCCGGTGATCACCTCTGTGGACCCGCCGCCGACGTCGACGACCGCGATCTGGCCACTCGCAGGGTGACCGAGCGTCTTCGTGGCGCCGATGAACGCGAGCCGGCCCTCCTCGTGCTCGCTCAGCACCTCGATCTCGACCCCCGCCGCGCGCTCGATCTCGGCCACGACCTCGTCCCGGTTGTCGGCCTCCCGGATCGCCGCCGTCGCCACGGTCTTGATCGCCTCTGCGCCGACCTCCTCGGCGAGCCGCACCTGGGTGGCGACGGTGTCGGCGATCTCGGCCACCTTCTCCTTCCTGATCGCCCCGTTCGTGCGCGCGGACTCGTTGATCCGCGTGTAGCCGCGCTGCTCCATCACGGTGCGGAGCTGGCCCTTGCGGGGCTCCGCGACCAGCACCCTGGTGGTGTTGGATCCGATGTCGATCGCGGCGCACACCATCGAGGGCGGGCGCCATCTTCGCAGAACACCCGGACCAGGCTCAGAAGCCCACGGCTTCCGGCAACGGCTCCGCGCCCGCCGCCGAGGGTGTGGGAGCCCGAGTAGGCCGGACGCGGGGGGCGCGCGACGCAAGCGCGCCCGCAGCGCGTCCGAGCCCCCCGGGAAGGCTGCGCAACCCGATCGCGGCGGTGGCCTGGGCGAGCTTCCACCGGTTCCCCTGCTCGCCCCCGGGCTCGGCGAGGCCGGTGCGAACGTGCGCGAGGAACTCCTCCGCCGTTCGGGCGGGAGGCGTCTCGGTGTAGGTCAACCCGGCGTGGATCCCGCCGTGGCAATCCGACCCCCCGATCCCGACGCCGCCGCACGCCTCGCGGAAGGCGAGCGCGGGGGCGTTGAGCTCGGTGCCGAAATAGCCGCTGCGGACCTCCCAGATCGGGAAGAGCTGGGCGAGGCGGCGCCGGTGGCGCAGCGTCAGCGGCTCCTCGACCTCCCAGAAGGGATGCGCGAGCGCCGCGAGGATCCCGCGGCGGTGGACGTGCTCCGCGACGGCCTCGACGTCGCCGGCACGTTCGTGGAGGATCGCGTGATCATCGGGGTCGATCCCGTAGCAGAGGACGTGAACCTCGCGGGGCTCGCCGCGGAACCGCGCCGTGAGCTCCTCCGAGACGATGAAGTCGGGGCGGTCGGCGAGCCGCAGGGCGCCGTCGATCGTGTCGTGATCGGTGATCGTCACGAAGTCCATCCCGCGACGCTTCGCAAGCTCGTACAGCGCCTCGGGCTCCGTGGCGCACTCCGGGAAGACAAGCGCCTTGCGGACCTCCGGCTTGGTGAGGCGCGACGCGGCGGAGTGACAGTGCATGTCGACCCTGGACATCGCACCGCGAGTGTCGCGGCGCGCCGCGGCCAAGCGGTTAACGGCTCGCGAAGCAGCGGTGAAATCGTCGTGAACGGCTTTACACGGAGTTCACGGGGATTTCACCCACGATTCACGGCTCTCGGACACTCCGCTCGTGCTGCGAGCGCTGGCCCACAGGATCGGCTCGCCGCGGCTTGGCCTCTGCCTCGATCTAGGCCATGCCCACGTCGTCGCCGGGCTCAAGCACGCTTCCATTGCGCACCTGGTCAGGCCGGCCCTCGACTCGGTCGTCCTCTTCCACGTGCATGACAACCTCGGGGCGCGGTGGGACCGCTCCACTCCCGCCGACTTGGACCCGCTCCGCCTCGACCTCCACCTCCCGCCCGGACGAGGGACCCTGCCCTGGGCGGAGATCGCGCCGCTGCTGCTCGAGCATCGCGCCCCGCTGCTGCTCGAGGTGCACCCCCCGAAGGGCCCCCACCCGGACGAGCTGTTCGCATCGACCCGCGAGCTGCTCACCCCCGAGTCCCTGCCCGCGGCGGCATAGACCCGCTGGCTACTGAGCCGAGGGCTGGGGGGCGACCTCGCCGGGGTGCGAGGCGTCCTCGAACTCGCGGAACAGCCCGGTGACGACGAAGGCGACCTGCTCGCCGATGTCGACGGCGTTGTCGCCGACGCGCTCGATCGCCCGGGCGACGAGCATCATTGTCATCGCCCACTCGCGCGCATCGGCGTCGTCGCCGATCTCGAGCGCGAGGCGGAAGCACTCGCGGTTGAGGTTGTCGATCACGTCGTCCTGCCGGACGAGGTCGCGCGCCATCGCGACGTCGCGGTCGGCGAACGCGCGCTTCGACTGCGTGATCAGACTGCGCGCCTGCTTCCCCATCGTGACGATGTCGCGGAGCATCTTCTCGTTCGCGGGCGGCTCATGGCCGGCGATCGGGATCAGCTTGCCGATGTTCACGCACTGGTCGCCCATCCGCTCCATGCACTTCATGACGTGCAGGAGCGCGGAGATCAGGCGCAGATCGGTCGCGACCGGCGCCTGTGTGGCGAGCAGGGTGAGGATCGCTTGGTGGACCTCGAGGTATCGGCCGTCGATGCGATCGTCGTCCGCGATCACCAGCTCGGCCAGCTCGACGTCCTGGTGCTCGATCGCCTCGATCGTGCGGTCTAGAGTCTGGACGACGAGGTCGAGCCCCGCGAGGGCGCTGTGCTCGAGCTGCTCGAGCTCCTCCTGGTAGTGCACTCGGGTTTCTGCCATCAGCCGACCTTGCCCGTCACGTAATCCTCCGTCCGCTTGTCGGACGGGTTGGTGAAGATCTTCTCCGTCTCGTCGTACTCGACGATCCTCCCCCAGCGGTTCTGCTCGGTGGCGTCGAGCTCGACGATCAGGAACGCGGTCATGTCGGAGATCCGCGCCGCCTGCTGCATGTTGTGGGTCACGATCACGATCGAGTAGTCGTCCTTCAGCTCCAGCATCAGGTCCTCGATCTTCCCGGTCGAGATCGGGTCGAGCGCCGAGCACGGCTCGTCCATCAGGATCACGTCGGGCTCCACCGCCACGCAGCGAGCGATGCAGAGGCGCTGCTGCTGTCCGCCCGAGAGCCCGTAGGCGTTGTCGTGCAGGCGGTCCTTGACCTCGTCCCAGAGCGCGCCGCGACGCAGCGCCCGCTCGACGATCTCGTCCATGTTCCCCTTCATGCCCAGGGTGCGCGGGCCGAAGGCGATGTTGTCGTAGATCGACTTCGGGAACGGGTTCGGCTTCTGGAACACCATTCCGATCAGCTTGCGGGCCTGGACGGGGTCCACCTTGGGGCCGTACAGGTCCTCGCCGTGGTACAGGATCTGGCCCTGGACCTCCGCGGTGGGGATCAGGTCGTTCATGCGGTTGAAGCAGCGGATCAGCGTGCTCTTCCCGCACCCCGACGGACCGATCAGGGCGGTGATGTTGTGCTTGAACACGTCGAAGCTGATCTCCTGCACCGCGGGATTCCCGTCGTAGAGGACGGCGACGTCCCTGAGCTCGAAGACCTTCTCCCGGGTGAGACCCTTCTGGGGACGGGCGCCCTCGGCGACCGCGATCCCCTGGCTGAGCCCGCGGCGATCTCCCGCGTCCGGGGTCCCGTCCGCGCCAGACTCCTCGGTACGTCGCTCCTGCTCGGTCATGCGCTCCACCACTTTATTTCACCTACCACTTCTGCTCGTATCTATTTCGTAGCCAGATCGCGAAGGAGTTCATCACCAGCAGCACGAGCAGAAGAACGATGATCCCGGCGGCCGAGAGGATCCGGAACTCCTCCTGCGGCCGAGTCGCGTACTGGAAGATCTGCACCGGGAGAGCCGTGTACTGGCCGCTGAAGAACTCCGGGTCGAAGGTGACGAAGGTGGCCGCGCCAACGAGCAGCAGCGGCGCGGTCTCGCCGAACGCCCGCGACACGGCGAGGATCACCCCGGTCGCGATGCCGGAGATCGAGGCGGGCAGGACCTGGCGACGGATCGTCTGCCACTTCGTCGCTCCCAGCGCCAGCGCTCCCTCGCGGATCGACGGTGGCACGGCCCGGATCGCCTCGCGCCCGGCGATGATCACGATCGGGAGCACGAGCAGGGCGAGCGTCATCGACCCCGCGAGGGCGATGAAGCCGAGGTCGAACGGTCCGCGGACGATGAACCCCAGCCCGAGGATCCCGTAGATGATCGAGGGCACCGCGGCGAGGTTCTGGATGTTGAGCTCGATGAGGCGGTTCCACCACCGCTCCCTGTTGGCGTACTCCTCGAGGTAGACCGCAGCCCCGACCCCCAGCGGGACGACGAACACGATCACGCCGGCGATCAGCAGCAGGCTGCCGAGGATCGCGTACCTGAAGCCGGACACCGCCGGATCGCTCGAGCCCGCCTGAGTGAAGAGGTCGAGCCCGAGCCGCGGCGAGCCCTCCACGAACGCCTGGATCAGCAGCGCGGCGAGGCCGGCGAGGGCGAGCAGGACCGCGACGAACAGCAGCGCCGCGAACGCCGTGTTCCTGATCACGTCCTTGCGGGGCTGACCGCCGACCACCGCCTCGGTCGTTGCCCTGGCCCCCGCGACGGCGAGCCGCGTGCGCTCGCTGCGGCGCTCCTCGTCGCTCACTCGTACACCTCGCGAAACCTGCGAACCAGCCGGATGCTGATCACGTTCATGACGAGAGTCATGACGAAGAGCAGGGTCCCGACGGCGAAGATCGTGTCGTACTTGATCGTCCCCTGGGCGATCTCGCCCGTCGCCGTGACCGCGATGTACGCGGTCATCGCCTGGATGGGCTCGATCGGGTTGAAGGTCAGGTTGGGTGTGCTCCCAGCGGCGAGCACAACGATCATCGTCTCCCCGACAGCGCGAGAGATCGCAAGCACGATCGAGGCCACGATCCCCGACAGCGCGGCCGGGAACACCACCCGCGTCGCGACCCGCATCTTGGTCGCCCCCATCGCGTAGGCGCCCTCTCGCAGTCCCCCGGGCACCGCGCGCATCGCATCCTCCGAGATCGAGGCGATGATCGGGACGACCATCAGCCCGATCCCGAGCCCCCCGGCGAGCGCGAGGAAGATCCCGGCGCTGGGGAAGATCCTCTGGAGGAGCTCGGGCGTGATGAAGGCGACGGCGAAGAAGCCGATCGCGACCGTCGGGATCCCGGCCAGCACCTCGAGCGCCGGCTTGATCACCTTGCGGACGCCCGGCCTGGCGTACTCGCTGAGATAGATCGCCGCGCCGAGCCCGATCGGTATCGCGAACAGCATCCCCCACAGCGTCACGCTGAGCGTCCCCACGACCAGCGGCAGGACGCCGAAGCTCGCCGGCTCGAACGCCGGCGCCCAGTCGGTCCCGAACAGGAACTCGGAGATCCCGACCTCCCCGAAGAACCCGATCGTCGGCCCGATCAGCGCAATCACGATCGCGGTCGTGGTCGCGACCGAGAGCAGGGCACAACCGGCCAGCAGGGCGAAGATCGCCTTCTCGCCGTAGCGCGGGCTCGCGGCCTCCAGCATGGGGGCTCCGCCCCCTCGCCGCCCTCCGGGCGGCTCCCCCGGTATTCCCGCCGGGCCGGAGGCCGCGATGTCCCGTGCTTCCACCGCTATCTAGCTCAGAGGCAGCTCGTGGATCGGCCCGTTAGCCACCGAGGCTCGCCACCTTGTCCTCGGACTCGGTGGTCTGCTCGTCGGTCATCGAGATGAACCCGATCTCGGGAGCGATCGTGCCGACGTTGTCGACGTAGTACTCGACGAACGCCTGCGTCGCCTCGTCCTGGAGCGCTTCTCCGGACGGGTAGATGAACAGCGGCCGGCCGAGCGGCGTATAGGTGCCGTCCTGGACGGTCTCGTCGGACGGAGCGACGCAGCCGTCGCCGCCGTCGACCTCGAGCGCCTTGAGCGTGTCCTCGTTCTCCAGGAAGAAGGAGTACCCGAAGTAGCCCATCCCGCCCGGCGATCCCGAGACGCCGGTTACCGTAGCGTTGTCGTCTTCTCCGACGTTGTTGTAGTCGGTCCGCTGCACGCCCTCCTCACCGTTGACCGCCTCGGTGAAGTAGTCGAACGTGCCCGAGTCGGTGCCCGGGCCGTAGAGGTCCAGCGACTCGCTGTAGTCGGCGTCGAGGTCCTGAATCTGGTCCCAGTTGTCGAGGGTGGATCCCTTGTTCCAGACCTCGCTCAGCTGATCGACCGTCATGCAGGTGACGGGGTTCTCGGTGTTGGCGACGACCGTGAGGGCGTCGTTCGCGACCTGGACCTCCTCGTAATCGACGCCGCCGTCACCGCACGCCTTCTCCTCGGTCGGCTCGATCGCCCGGGACGCGTCGTTGATCGCGGTCTCGCCGGCGCAGAACTTCTCGAACCCGCCGCTGGTACCGGACGTACCGACCGACACGCGGACGTCCGGATTGTCCGCCTGGAAGTCCTCGGCGATCCGCTCGGTCAGCGGCGCGACCGTGCTCGAGCCGTCGATGCTGATCTCGCCGGAAAGGCCGCTTGCCGCGTCGCTGCCGTCGCCGCTGTCGTCGTCATCGTCTCCACCGCACGCGGCGAGCCCAAGCGTCAACAGGGCGCAGCCGGCCACGGCGAGCAACCACATTCGTGAGGTCACGAACCACTCCTTTGATCGGTGTGCTTTGGCCGGGGACACACGGGCCGATCGGGTGGATAGGCGCACGGGCTCCCCTGTACGGCGAGGCTCTCAGTCGCCGACCGGCACTGTGTTACGTCGCCGTGTCCAGGTTGTGAAAAACCCGTGAATGACCGAGACTAGACCGGGCCGCGAAGCGCGGTGTGTCCCAGGGGTGAACCGAGGCTAAAAGTCGAGGCTAAGCGCCGGCCTTCGAGGAGGACGTCTTCGCCGCCGGCTCGGCGGCATCGGCGTCGGCCGTTTCGGCCGGCTCCCCGATCGCGGGCTCGGCGCCCGCCGGCGCCGCATCCTCGTCGGCGGCCAGGACCTCCTCCGGCTCGAAGCGGTACCCGACGCCGAAGTGGGTGTGGATGTACTCCCACCCGGCGGACAGCTTCTCGAGCTTGCGCCGCAGCTTGCGGA
>JBOGZH010000266.1:0-3404 GCA_050697095.1 Solirubrobacterales bacterium | reverse complement strand
CTACAACCTGACCGCCAAGCCGTTCCAGTGGACCTACACCGGCAAGCTGCTCGTCGCATGAGCCGCATTACTTGCAGGATGGACCACTAGAGGCCTGATGCGGGTTCCCCGCGCACGCCGCCTGGCGGCGCCGCGTCGCGCCGGGAGGCGTCCTCGCCGGCTTGCGTGGCGCTGCCACGCTTCACCGGCTGCGTCCTTGCCTGGCGCGACGCGCCACTCGCCAGCCGCACACGCGGACCCACATCAGACCTCTAGTCCTCACGCCCGGGGTCCTGCCCGGGCTCGTCCTCGTCCACCTCGTCGTCTCCTTGCTCCAGCGCGGTCTCCGACACCGAGCTCCCCGCGCCGGCGTGGTAGTGGGTCTGGAACGTCTCCAGCGTTTCGTCCCGGCGCTCCTCGTCGACGGGCACCTCGTCGCTGATCCGCACCCACTCGGCGCCCTCGTAGGCCTCCATGTTGAAGACCCCCTGGTCGAGCGAGGTGGAGTCGTCGACGATCACCAGGACCTCGGTCTGAGGGTTGAAGTAGGTGCCGGGCCGGACGAGCAGGTCGTCGACCTCGACCACGGTCTCCTCGGTGTCCTGTTCGGGGTTCACTTTCGCCGCCTCGGTTCGGATACCCGAATCAGACTGATGTATATCCCAACCGCGCCGGTCACTGGCCGAGGTTCTCGAGCTCGCGAAGCTGGCGCTCGACCTCGGCGTCGACGTCGAGCGGCTCCTCGCCCTTGCGCATGCGGCGCTCGTTGCGCGCCACGACAAGCTGGCGGACCTCCTCGCGAAGCCCCGGATCTCCGCCCAGCGCCGGCCCGGGTCGCTCTTCGAGGAGGCGCTTCACCTCGGCGTCGACGTCGAGGGGCGCCTCGCCCCGCGCCGCCTGGCGGTAGGCCTTCGCCTCGACCATCTGGCGGACCTCCGCCTCGCGCGCCTCTCGCGACACGGGGGCGGGACCTTCGCCGCCCCGTTGCGGAAGCTCCTGCTCGATCGCGAACTGGCCCTTGCCGATCTGGCCGAGGGCGTGCCGTGCCCCGAGAAAGCTCAGCAGCGCGAAGGGCACGGTGACGATGATCGCGATCAGGAACACATCGCCCGTGCTGAGTGCGAGCAAAGCATCGGGCATGCGCCCAGGTTAGTCCGATCGGCCGCTCCTCGAAGCGGTATGCTTTGCCCGTCCGCCTGGCTGACTGACCAGTCAATCGGCCCAACAGACGAAGGGAGCACGTGGCAGTGGTTGACTTCACCCTCACCGACGAGCAGAAGGACCTGCGCGAGATGGCGCACAACTTCGCGGAGAAGGAGATCCGTCCCGTCGCCTGGGACTTCGACCGCGACGCCACCTGGCCGCAGGAGATCGTCGAGAAGGCGTGGGAGGTCGGGCTGATGAACGCCGAGCTCCCCGAGGCGTACGGCGGCCCCGAGCTCGGCCTGTTCTCCGGGTGCCTGATCGAGGAGGAGATGGGGTGGGGCTGCTCCGGGATCGGGACCTCGCTGATGGCCAACGGCCTCGCCGCTACGCCCGTGATCCTCGGCGGCTCCGAGGACGTGAAGAAGCAGTACCTCACGATGCTCACCGATGAGCCGAAGCTCGCGTCCTTCTGCCTCACCGAGCCCGACGCCGGCTCCGATGTCGGCGGGATGAAGAGCCGCGCGGTGAAGAAGGGCGATAAGTACGTGATCTCGGGCTCGAAGTGCTTCATCACCAACGGCAGCCACGCCTCGTGGTACACGGTCTACGCGAAGACCGACCCGGACGCCGGCCACCGCGGGATCAGCGCCTTCGTCGTTCCCCGCGACGCCGCCGGCGTGACGGTCGACAAGAAGGAGGACAAGCTCGGCCAGCGCGCGTCGGACACCGCGCTGATCTCCTTCGACGAGGTCGAGATCCCCGCCGGCAACCTGCTCGGCGAGGAGAACCACGGCTTCAAGCTGGCGATGATGACCCTCGATCGCACCCGCCCGGGCATCTCGGGGCTCGCCGTCGGGATCGCCCGCGCCGCTTTCGAGTTCGCGAGCGAGTACTCGAAGGAACGCGTCCAGTTCGGCGTCCCGATCGCTATGCACCAGGCGGTCGCTTTCATGATCGCCGACATGTCGACGAAGATCGAGGCCGCGCGGCTGCTGGTGTGGCAGTCCGCGGTCCTGATGGACCAGGGCCAGCGCAACACGCTCGCCGCCTCGCACGCGAAGCGATTCGCCGCCGACACCGCGATGGAGGTCGCGGTGGACGCCGTCCAGGTGTACGGCGGCTACGGCTTCATCAAGGAGTACCCGGTCGAGAAGCTGATGCGCGACGCGAAGATCATGCAGCTGTACGAGGGCACCTCGCAGATCCAGCGGCTGGTGATCGCGCGCGAGATCCTCAGCCCGCGCCCGCCCGACACCGAGCTCCAGACCAAGCAGGAGACCGACGTCGCGGAGGCGGCGCAGAAGGAGGCAACGCCGGCCTGAGCCGGCGCGCGCGCCGGAGGTCCGTTGCGCCTCAGGCCGGCTCGTATGTGTGGACGGCGACGCCCGGGCCGAACGTCTGGGTGTCGGTCAGCTTGAACGGCTTCCTCTGCTGCGACTCCGGGAACGGCCGCTTCCCGCCGCCGATCATCACCGGGAACACCATCAGACGCAGCTCGTCGACGAGGTCGTTCTCGATCAGCGAGTGCACGAGGGTGGCGCTGCCTGCGACCAGGATCGGCCCGCCGTCCTGCTCCTTCAGCTTTCCGACCTCCTCGGCGACGTCGCCCTGGATCACGGTCGAGTTGTTCCACTCGAGCGGGTCCTCGAGCGTCGAGGAGACGACGTACTTCGGCATCGAGTGCATCTTGTCGGCGAACTCGCCCTCCCGTTCGGGCCAGGCGGCGGCGAACGACTCGTACGTCACCCGCCCGAGCAGGTGCGACTCCGCCTCGAGCACCTCGGTGAGCTTGTACTGCTCCTGCTCGGGGCTCATGAAGTCGAGCACCCAGCCGGTATGGGGGTGGGTCGGCTCGCCACCCGGCGCCTCCATGACGCCGTCGAGCGTCACGAACTCGGTCACGATCAGCTTGCTCATCCTCGGTCCCTTCGATTTCGTTTTCGGACTCGCAGCTCAGACCGCCGCGCGCCGCGAAACTCATCGGTTGGGTAGGAGCTAGTGCCCCGTCCACCAATCAATGCCCCGTACTGGCGGCTGCGAGTCTGCGCCTGGCTGCGTCCTCAGTCGCCGAAATGGCGCTGCCATTCCGGCTCCCTGCGTCCCCCGAGTTCCGCAGTTTGCGCAGTTTGCAGGCACATGAGCCGGGCTGACGGGGCGGATCTGGCTTGATCAAGCGAAGCCAGGTCGAATTCGGCGCCAGAATCGTGGGCACACGGTCGGAGCCAGGTTGCCTGACGTTGTCCGGTAGACGTGCTCCAATGTGGGCATGTACCTACGCC
>JBOGZH010000265.1:0-6630 GCA_050697095.1 Solirubrobacterales bacterium | reverse complement strand
GCGCGCACCGAGCTGCTGTACGGCGAGTGGCTGCGACGCGAGCGCCAGCGGAGCGAGGCACGCCGTCATCTGCGCAGGGCGGCCGACCTCTTCCGCCAGGTCGGCGCGGCGCCGTGGGAGGAGCGCGCCGAGGCGGAGCTGCGTGCTACCGGCGAGAAGGCAAGGCGGCGCGACCCCTCGACGCTCGACCAGCTCACTCCGCAGGAGCTGCAGATCGCCGGGCTTGTGGCCGACGGCATGACCAACCGCGAGATCGCCGCACAGCTCTTCCTCAGCCCGCGCACGATCGACTACCACCTGCGCAAGGTCTTCAGCAAGCTCGGCATCGCCTCGCGAACCGAGCTGGTGCAGATGGGCGTGCCCGAGCCGGAACCCGTGTGACACGCGTGCGATAGCGGGCTAGGGCGGTCCACCGACCGTACGGCCGGGCGCCGGTGCGGACCAGCGATCACGACTGGCGAAGTCACCGATGCGTTTCGGCGCTCACGGGCCGATCCTGGCTACCGCGTCCCACGCCGCCGGAAACGAGCCGGCATGAAAGGAGCGCCAGTGAACACGCCAGGCTCGACACTCACGAACGGACGCTACGAGCTTCCCGCGTCAGCTCGAGGCGTGCTCGTTCTCGCCGATCCGCCTGAAGCGGGCTGGCGTATGCGGACGCCCTCGATCGAAGAGACTCTGGCCAACTTCACCGATGAAAGGCACCCGGAGATGACACGCACTTCCTTCGACTCCGCCGACGGGATCGCAACGATCACGATGGACGACGGCAAGGTCAACGCCCTATCGCCGGAGATGCTCGCCGAGGTCGCGGCCCAGTTCGAGCGAGCCGAGGCGGACGGCGCCGTCGTGGTCCTCACCGGCCGGGCGCAGACGCTCTCCGCCGGGTTCGACGTCCGCTGCGAGCAGGAGCGCTGGCCCGACATGGTCGCTGCGGGCGCGGCGTTGGCGGAGCGGATCATGTCCTTTCCCGGCCCCGTCGTCGCCGCCTGTAACGGGAACGCGATCGCGATGGGGGCGTTCCTCTTGCTGTCGGCCGACTATCGCCTCGGAGCGCGGGGCGACTTTCGAATCGGGCTGAACGAGGTCGCGATCGGCCTAACGATTCCCTGGTTCGGGATCGAGATCGCTCGCCACCGCCTCACGCGCCCCTACTTCGACCGCTGCACGATCACCGGCGCCGTTCTCGGCCCCGAGGAGGCCAAGACCGCTGGCTTCCTCGACGAAGTCGTCGAGCCCGACCGGTTGATGCCCGCTGCGGAGGAAGCCGCGCGGGCCCTCGCAGCGCTTGATCGCGGCGCTCACAAGGCGACCAAGCTGCGGGTGCGCGAGACCGCGCTCGCCGGCGTCCGCGACGGAATCGACCGAATCAAAGGCGGCGAGAGGGAATGGTGAAAACCTGCCGCGCGACCCTCCAGATAGGCCGGGCGCGTAACGGTGCCACGCACCTATTCGGGCGAGCTCGTGTGACCGCGGTGAACCTCGCGCGATGAGGCTCCTCCTCCCGGTGAAGCAGGTGACTGGACGCACACCCCGCGACACCTCCCTTGGGAGTCGATGCGGGACTGTCAGTACCGAGTGCCAGAGCGCTGTTTGGGACGAGGAGGAGAAATCTGCGCGGCCCTGCTGCGCGCTTTCGCAAGCGTGAAACCAGCGGCGGCGCTCACCATCCATTTGCCGAGCAGGACGGAGTCCCGCTCTAGGAGCGAGATTCCGCCGGTAATGCGAACGCGCCCGACAGGATTCGAACCTGTGACCTCTGGTTTCGTAGACAGCCGCGTTGAACGCAAGACCCGCGTCTCGCGCCTTGCTCGAGCGAGTCATGTCGCGGTGTTGAGATCGGAAGCGACCCGTAGACTGGACCCTGCCGGTCGGGCTGCGATGAAGGGAGATGAAGATGCTCGAGCTGGACGAGGTTGATCTCGCGATGCTGCGCGACGCCCTTGAGGACCACTCGCCGACGATGCAATGGTGGCTCGATCCGAGGGCGGGCGAGTTGATCCCCAAGTCGGAGGACATCCCGTGGGAGGAGCTCGGCCTGACGGAGGCCGACGAGGACCGGCTGCTCCCGATCGAGCCGACCCCCTCCCGCGAGAGCTACTCCGACATGGAGGAGTTCATCGCACGGGTGCGCGATCCCAGGGCGCGCGACCTGCTGGCGCGCGCGATCGAGGGACGCGGGGCGTTCCGGCGATTCAAGGACGCGCTGCTCGACCTCGAGGAGCTTCGCGAGGCGTGGTTCACGTTCCGCGACGCACGCACGGAGCGGCGGGCGATCCGGTGGCTCGAGGAGCACGGCCTGATCGCCGAGCCCGCCGCCCAGAAGGCGATCGACGCCCGCCCAGACCCCGAGCTCCCCGCGATCGCGGCGGCGTTCGACGCGTCCACGATCGCCGCCGCGGTCGCGTCCGACCTGCGCGTGCTGTACGGCGACCGGCTGCGCTCCGTGATCCTGTTCGGGTCCTGGGCGCGGGGCGACGCCCACCCGGAGTCCGACATCGACCTGCTGGTCGTCCTCGACAGGGTCGAGTCGAGCCGCGAGGAGCGTCGGCGGATGCGCGACGTGCTGTGGCGCCACTCACTGGACAACGACACGGTCGTCGTCGCGATTCCCGTCTCCGAGCAGCGCCTTCAGAGCGAGGCCGAGCCGTTCCTGATCCGGGCGCGCTCCGAAGGCGTACCGATCACGTGAGGGACGGGGTCGATGCGCTGCTCTCGCGCGCATCGGAGGAAGTGGCAGCCGCCCGAGTGCTCGTGGGCAACGACTTCCCACGGCAGGCGGCCTCGCGGGCCTACTACGGCGCTTTCTACGCAGCGGAGGCCGCTCTGCTCGTGCTTGGCGAGACCCGCTCCAAGCACTCCGGGGTCATCTCCGCGTTCGGCCGCCTTGTCGTCAAGGCGGGTGGGCTCGACCGCGAGACCGGCCGCCTGCTGAGCGAGCTGTTCGCGGAGCGCGGCGAGGCCGACTACGGCGAGGGCATGGGCTCGGAGGAGGCCGCCGAGGCCATTGCGGACGCCGAGCGCTTCGTCCACGCTGTGCGGGAGTGGATCGACGCAGCCACGTAGCGGCGTGGGACGAACGCTGACTCCACGCGCTCCTGCAACGCGCGACGACAAGCAGCGCCGGCCGGCTGGCTCACGGACCGGGACATTTGGACTTGGCGCGTCGCTTACAACGATCGCACAAGCGGATCACTCGGGCTCCCTCGCTGGACTGCGAGGCCGCTCACTACCTGGTCGTCACGAACGTCGAAGAACGAATTGCTCACGATCTTCCGTCCATCGGGGAGGGTGCACGTGAGCGTGTAGGCGACGTGATCATCTGTCGTCGCCTTTGAGGGCTTCGACCGCGGGCCATGCGCCTTTCGGTGGCATGTCGAGCGGGTTGGCAAGCGACCCCCTCCAGGCCGGTGCTTCGAAAGGCTCACCCCAGTAGTCCGTGACACGGATCGCGTGCCCGTCTCTCAGGTCCGCGACGGGTGACGTTTGCGGTAGACGCGACCGTCGCCGTAATCCGTGCTCCATTCGACCACGAGGGTGTCGCCGCAAGCATGGCGTCGGCCGACCCCGAGTCGGAGGCCCTTGAAATGGGATTCCACTTCGCCGATGCGTGCCCTGCCGTTGATCACCTCGCCACTTTGCGGCCACTGACGCGCCGCGTCATCGGCCAGCGGAACGCCGAGGATTCGCTCGAGCCGGGTCTCGTGGGCGGGCTGCGTTGTCATGTCAGTCCTCCTCCAACGTGGTAGCGAAACAGTCTCGTGATACTCAAGAGGGTTATCCGCGCTTCTCCCTTGCGCGAAACCCAGCACTCCTCGGGCCGCGCTGCAATCGCGCGGCAGTGAGCTGCCCCTCCAGGCTGTCTGCAGCGCGTCCTGAGCGGTCCGGCACCCGTTTCGGTCAGTGCCGCGGTATTGCGGTTAGGAACGCGATTCCGCTTGGTGATGGGAGCGCGCCCGACAGGATTCGAACCTGTGACCTCTGGTTTCGTAGACCAGCGCTCTATCCGACTGAGCTACGGGCGCGGGTAGCGAGGATCAAGGCCCCGGGCGGTCGATTGTAACCGCGCCCCCGCGACTCATCCGCTCCTCGAGCAGCCCGAGCAGGACCCCGAACAGGACGTGCCGCCACGTCGCGGCGGCGAAGGCGCGGCGGTTGCCCGCCAGCTTCTCCATCCGGTCGCGCGCGGGATGCCAGCGGTCGGAGAGGCGGCCGAGCGGCCAGAGCCCGACGTGCTCGACCATCGCGGCCGTGAGCGCGCGGAGCGCTGCGGCTCCCGGCAGAAGCGGCTTCACGTGGACGTAGGCAGCCCCGAACACCGCGCCGTTAGCAACGTGGATCGCGAAGCCCGCGACCGGCCATCCCGGCCCGCGCGTGGCGAGCATGCCCAGCAGCTCGACGTCGTCGTAGGCGGTCCCGAACGCGCGCTTGTCGAGCGGCTGCTGGAGCGCCCAGACCGCGGCGGCGATCCCGCCGGCGACGGCCCCGGTGCTACTCCGTTCCACGCCCATCCGGGGATCCCCAAGCACTCATCGCCGCCGCAGGCTACCCGGGACGGGCGTCCCAGCCGCGCTCCCACTAGGCTCGCGCCCGATGAACCGGAAGCGCCTCTCGCCCTCCGACATGTCCTCGCTGCTCGCCGAGCGGGGTCCGATCCACGTCCACGTCGGGGCGACGATGGTGCTCGAGGGCGATGCGCCCGGGTTCGAGGAGCTGCTCGAGCACGTGGAGGAGCGCCTGGACCTCGTCCCTCGCTTCCGCCAGCGCGTCACCCCCACCCCGCTGCGGATCGCGAACCCGGAGTGGACCGACGACCCCGACTTCGAGCTCGGCTGGCACGTTCGCCACGCGGGCCTGCCCGAGCCCGGCAGCATGGCGCAGCTCCGGGACTACGTGGGGCGGGTGATGTCGGAGCCGCTCGACTTCGCGCGCCCGCTGTGGCAGCTCTACCTGATCGAGGGACTCGAGGGCGGCGGACACGCGGTGCTATCGAAGACGCACCACGCGCTCGTCGACGGCGTCGCCGCGGTCGACGTGGGGACGATCCTGCTCGACCCCAACCCGGAGGGAACCGAGATGCCGGTCCCCGAGGAGCCCTCCGAGCACGACGCGCCGAGCTCCGAGCTGCTGTTCGTCCGCGCCGCGACGGAGCGGATTCGCAAGCCGCTGCGCAGGGCGCGGCACGCGGCGCTGGGGGCGATCACGATGCCGGGGGAGACGGCGGGGAGGGTGATGCGGACCACCGAGGCCTTCGCGGAGCTTGCGATCGGGGATCCGGTCTGCTCGCCCAGCTCCCTCAACGTCGAGATCGGGCGCGACCGCCGGGTGGCGTTCGTGCGCGGCGAGCTCCAGGCGCTGAAGGAGGCGCGCGGCGAGGACGGGGCGACCGTCAACGACGTGATCCTCGCCGTCGCCGCCGGAGGGCTGCGTCGCTTCCTCGCGGGGCGCGGCGAGGAGCTGCCCAAGTACATGGTGGCGCTCGTCCCGGTGAGCGTCCGCCGGCCCGACGAGCACCTCGAGCTCGGGAACCGGATCTCGACCATCCTCGTGCGCCTTCCGCTCGCGGTCGAGGACCCCGCCCAGCGGCTGGAGTGGATCCGGGCCGAGACCGCCCGCCTGAAGGAGTCCGAGCAGGCCCGCGCGGCTTCGCTGATCATCGACGCGACGGGGTGGACGCCGCCGACGATCAACCGGCTGATCTCGGGGGCGATGGCTCGCCAGCTCGTCTTCCACCTGGTGGTCTCCAACGTCCCGGGCCCCCAGGTGCCGTTCTACCTCCTCGGGCGCAGGCTGGTGGAGGTGTACCCGTTCGTGCCGCTCTCCCCTCAGGATCACGCGCTCTCAATCGGGGTCGTGAGCTACGACGGCGGGGTGTTCTTCGGGCTGGTCGGGGACCGGAGGGTTCTCGCCGACGTCGATGATCTTGCCGCCGCGGTGGAGGAGGCGCTCGCCGAGCAGACCGGCGGTTGATCTGCGCCGCACGCCCGCATAGCGTCCGATCCGCCGGCCAAGCTTGGCACCCGTCGAGGAGAGGGAGGAAGCGATGGACACGTCGAGAGTCGGACCCGGGGAGTGGATCGCGGCGCTGGGGGGCCTGCTGTTGCTGATCGCGCTCTTCTTCCTCGACTGGTACAGCATCGAGCCGAGCATCGCGCCGGTGGAGATCGGCGCCTCCTTCCTCGCGCAGGTCGAGCCGCCGACCGAGATCCCGGGGATCGAGATACCCGACATCGAGGCAAAGCTCGGCGCCTGGGACGAGCAGGGCTTCCTCGGCACGATCGCCAACCTGATCATGCTCGCCGCGGCGGTCTGGGCGATCGTCGCAGTCGCGATCCGCTCGGGGATGGCCGACCTCGACACCGGCATGGAGCCCGGGAGGCTGACCGCCCTCGCCGGCATCGTCGCCGCCGTGATGGTGGTGCTGCGGATCATCTTCCCGGTGGACGAGGTCGGCGGGGTCGAGTTCGACTCCGGCCTCGAGTTCGGGATCTTCGTCGCCCTGGTGGGCGCTGTGCTGATCGCGCTCGGCGGCATGATGTCGGGTGGTCGGGCGACTGCCCCGCCGCCGCGAGCGCGGGCCGGGGAGGCGCCGCCACCGCCACCGCCCTCGCACCCGCCGCCGCCACCGCC
>JBOGZH010000264.1:0-2448 GCA_050697095.1 Solirubrobacterales bacterium | reverse complement strand
CGGCGGCGCCTCGCCCTCGTACGGGCAGCCGAACGAGACCGAGATCACGCCCTCGCACCGCAGCCCCTCGGCCCGCGCGCGATCGATCGTCCGCCTCAGACCCCCGAGGGACTCGGCGATCGAGCGGTTGACGTTGCGCTGGTTGTGGGTCTCGCTCGCGGACAGGAACAGGTTCACCTCGTCGAAGCGGTCGCGCTGCTCCAGCGCGCGCTCAAGCCCGCGCTCGTTCGGGATCAGCACCGAGTAGGAGACGCCCTCCGGGCGATCGATTCGCCGCAGCACCTCCTCGGCGTCGGCGAGCTGCGGGATCACGTCGGGGCGCACGAACGAGGTCACCTCGAGGCGCCGCACACCCGATGCGGCGAGCATCCCGACCAGCCGCACCTTGTCGTCGGTCGGGATCACCTCGGGCTCGTTCTGGAACCCGTCGCGCGGACCCACCTCGCGGATCAGCACCTCGGTGGGAGGCTCGCTCATCCCTCCGATTTTCCTCCACCGGCGTCGCCGGCGGAGACGCTTCCAACCTTGCCGAAGTCGATCACGCGGCGCTCGTGGGTGCCCACCCCGACGGTCCGCTCGCCCTCCGTGACCTCGACGTCGAAGCGCAGCTTGCGCTCGTCCTCGACCTCGGTGAGGCGCGCGTGCACCCTGCAGGTCGAACCCTTGGCGACGGCGCCGACGTGCTTCACGCAGACCTCGTACCCGACGGTCGCCTTTCCCTCGGGGAGGCTCTCGAGCGAGAGGATCGCCGCGCAGCGCTCCATCATCCCGATCATCCCCGGCGTGGAGAGGACGCGGACCCCGATCGAGCCGCCGACGTCGGTGAGCAGGCGATCCTCGACGACGAACTCATCGGCGCGCTCGATCCCGGGCTCGAGTGTCATCAAACCATCCCCAGGCCGCCCGAGACGCCGAGCGTCTCGCCGGTCACGTAGGCCGCCTCCTCGGAGGCGAGGAACGCGACGGCGGCGGCGACCTCCTCGGGCTGGCCGAGCCGGCGCAGCTGGGTCGCGCCCTTCATCGTCTCGACGATCCGCTCGCCCAGCTCCCCGAGGTCCGTCGCGCGTCGAAGCAGTGGGGTGTCGATCGGCCCCGGGGCGATCGCGTTGACCGTGACCCCGAAGCGGGCGTTCTCGCGCGCGATCGTCTTCGTGAACGAGATCACGCCGCCCTTCGCCGCGGAGTAGACCGCGGACCCCTTCGACCCGACGCGCCCCGCCTCCGATGCGATGTTGACGATCCGCCCGTAGCCGGCCTCCTGCATCCCGGGCAGCGCGGCGTGCGTGCACGCCAGCACCCCCGTGAGGTTGACGGCAAGGACCCGTTCCCACAGTCCCGGGTCGGTGTCGGCGAAGAACCCGAACTCGTCCATCCCGGCGTTGTTGACCAGGACGTCGAGCCCGTCCCGCTCCCCGATCGCGGCCCGTGCCGACTCGGGGTCGGTGACGTCCAGGGCCACGACCTCGGCGCCGGTCTCGCCGGCGACCCGCTCCGCCCCCTCGGTGTCCACGTCGCCGATCGCGACCGTCGCTCCCTCGGCCGTCAGCCGGCGCACGATCGCCTCCCCGATCCCCTTCGCGCCGCCGGTGACGAGCGCCGTGCGTCCCTCGAACCTCATCGCGCCGGCAGCATACGGGTCGCCGCGCGCTGCGCGTCGGAGACCTCGCGGCGCACCGCGCACCCCGAGATGTGGTCGTTGACGAGCCCGCACGCCTGCATCAACGCGTACGCGGTCGTGGGGCCGACGAAGCGGAACCCGCGCGCCTTCAGCCCGGCGGCGAGCGCGATCGACTCGGCGGTGGTCGCGGGAAGGTCGGCGGCCGAGCGCGGGGCGGGATGGCGCCTGGGCCGATACGACCACACCAGGCTCGACAGCGAGTCGCCGTCGTCCGCGAGCGCGATCGCGGCGCGGGCGTTCTCGATCGCCGCGTCGATCTTGCGCCGGTTGCGGACGATGCCCGCGTCGGCCATCAGCCGCTTCACGTCGCGCGAGCCGAAGCCCGCCACCTCGGCGATGCGAAACCCGGCGAACGCGTCCCGGAACGCCTCCCGCTTGCGCAGGATCGTGAGCCACGAGAGCCCGCTCTGGAATCCCTCCAGGCAGAGCCGCTCGAACAGCCCGTCGTCATCGAGCACGGGCCTTCCCCACTCCCCGTCGTGATAGCCGACGTACTCGGTCGAGCTCTGCCCCCACCAGCAGCGCCTCCTGCCATCCGGCCCTCGCGCGAGCGATGGCGGCTTCCGCGTCTCGGCCACGTCAGGAATGATTACCGCTCGATGTCCGAATCCATACCGATCATCGGCGGCACCGGAGCGCTCGGCTACGGGCTCGCCCTGAGATGGGCGCGCGAGGGGGTCGAGGTCGTGATCGGCTCGCGCAAGGCGGAGCGGGCGACGGAGGCAGCGGCGCGGGTCCGGGCGGCGGTGCCCGAGGCGGCCGTCGAGGGC
>JBOGZH010000263.1:0-11173 GCA_050697095.1 Solirubrobacterales bacterium | reverse complement strand
GCCCAGGGCCGCGAGCGGGCAGCCGCGCTGGCCGAACAGGTCTCGGAGGCGGAGGCCCGGCTCGCCGAGGCGCGCGACCGCCTCCGAAGTGCGATCGAGGCCCTCGAGGAGCGCCTCGTCGCGATCTACAAGGGCGACCTCCCCGATGCGACCACGCTGATCCTCGAGGCCGACGGGTACGAGGACCTGATCACGCGCGCCGACTACCTGGAGCGGATCGAGAACGCCGACGCGGACCTCGTCGCCCGTGTGCGCGAGCTTCGCAACGAGGTCGAGACCGAGCTCGCCGCCGTCCGCGACGCCCGCGCTCGCCAGGACGCCTTCAACCGCCGGGTCGAGGACGCGCACGCCCAGATCGCGGCGGCGCGCGCCGCGGCCGCGGCACAGGCCGCGGCGCTCGCGGAGGCGCGCGCCTCCCAGGCCCACGCTCTCGCGGGGCTGCGCTCCCAGGTCGGCGACTGGACCGCGCAGCTACAGGAGGCGCAGAGCGTGTCCGAACCCGAGGCGCAGCAGCAGGTCGGGCACTGGGTCGGAGACTGGGCGATCCCGCAGGCGATCGTGATCTGCGAGTCGGGCGGCAACTTCGACGCCGTGAACCCCTCGAGCGGCGCGGGCGGCGCGTACCAGATACTGCCCTCGACCTGGGAGTCGTACGGCGGCGAGGGCTCGCCGCACAACGCCTCCCCGCAGCAGCAGCACGACATCGCGACACAGATCTGGGCCGACTCGGGCGGAAGCGCCTGGGTGTGCGCCGGTTAGCGCTTCCTCGATTCGCATCCATCGGTAGAGCGCCAGCGACTTCCGTAAGCTCCGCGTTGCGCCGCCAGGCACCCCGTGGCTCCGTCGGCGAGCGCGGGTAGCCTGCCCCGGGATGTCGTCGAGCGCCGATCAGGCCGTCCACCTGCATGTCCACAGCGAGTACTCGCTGCTCGACGGCGCCTGCAAGATCGACCGGCTGGCGGCCCGTGCGGCCGATCTGGGGATGCCGGCCCTCGGCCTCACCGACCACGGGGTGATGAACGGGGCGGTCGAGATGTACGAGGCCTGCCGCGCGGCGGGCGTGAAGCCGATTCTCGGGATGGAGGCATACCTCGTCGACGACGTCGGCCTCCTTCGCGACCAGGTCCGCTACGAGCGCAACCACATCACGCTGCTGGCGGCGAACGAGACGGGGTTTCGCAACCTGGTCAGGCTGAGCTCGGCGAGCTTCCTCGACGGGTTCGCGCGCGGCAGGGCGAACGTCGACATGGAGCTGATGGAGCGCCATGCCGACGGCGTGATCGCGCTCAGCGGGTGCCTGCAATCGCGCTTCTGCCGCCGCATCGTCGAGGAGCGTCCCGCCGACGCCCGTGCCCACGCCGACGACCTCCTGCGTGTGTTCGGGCCCGAGAACGTGTACTTCGAGGTCCAGGCGAACGGGCTCGTCGAGCAGGAGCGCGCAAACGAGGGGATCGAGCGGATCGCCCGTGAGGTCGGCCGTCCGCTGGTCGGGACCTGCGACGTCCACTATCTCAACCGCGAGGACTACTCGAACCACGCCGCGCTGCTCTGCGTGTAGACGAAGTCCACGCTCGCGGAGCCGAAGCTGCGCTTCGAGACGAACGAGTTCTACCTCAAGAGCCCCGAGGAGATGGCGGAGTCGTTCGCCGCCTGGCCCGACGCCGTCCCGACCACGCTCGAGATCGCGGAGCGCTGCAACGTCGAGATGACGCTCGGCGAGCTGCTGCTGCCGCGCTACCCGACCGAGGACGGCGCCGAGCCTGCCGAGATGCTGCGCCGGATCGCCCTCGAGGGGCTCGCCCGCCGCTACGGCGACCCGCCGCCCGCGGAGGCGCTCGAGCGGCTCGACTACGAGCTCGGGGTGATCCTCGAGATGGGGTTCGAGTCCTACTTCCTGATCGTGTGGGACTTCGTCCGCTTCGCGAAGCAGGAGGGGATCGCGGTCGGTCCCGGGCGCGGCTCGGCGGCCGGCTCGATCGTCGCCTACAGCCTCGGGATCACCGAGCTCGACCCGCTCGCGAACGACCTCCTGTTCGAGCGCTTCCTCAACCCGGCGCGCAAGTCGATGCCCGACATAGACATCGACTTCTCGGTCCGGGGCCGCGAGCGGGTTATCCGCTACGTGGCGGACAAGTACGGGCGCGACCGCGTCGCCCAGATCATCACGTTCGGGAAGATGGCGCCGCGGGCGGCGACCCGGGACGCGGCGCGCGTGCTGGGCTTCGACTACGGGACCGGCGACCGGGTCGCGAAGCTGATCCCCGAGCCGATCATGGGCCGCAATCCGAGCTTCGAGGACTGCCTGAAGCCGGGCGAGGAGCTGAAGCGCGCCTACGACACCGAGCCCGAGGCCCGCCAGATCATCGACGTCGGGCAGGGGCTCGAGGGGATCGTCCGCAACCACTCGATCCACGCCGCGGCCGTGGTGATCTCCGACCGACCCCTGCAGGAGATCGTGCCGCTCCAGCTCGCCGAGGATCGAGCCGGGGGCGCGAACGGCGAGGCGCGCACCGGACCGCGCGAGCGGGCCTACAAGACCGTCACCCAGTACTCGATGGGCCCGATCGAGCAGATCGGGCTCTTGAAGATGGACTTCCTCGGGCTGCGCAACCTCGACGTGATCGAGGACGCCGTGGAGATCATCGGGCGCTCGCACGACATCGCGCTCGACCTCGAGGCGCTCCCGCTCGACGACCGAAAGACCTACGAGATGCTGTCGCGCGGCGAGTCGGTGGGGGTGTTCCAGTTCGAGTCCGAGGGCATGCGGGAGGCGCTGCGCAAGGTCCGGCCGACCGAGTTCGAGGACCTTGTCGCGCTGGTCTCCCTCTACCGGCCGGGGGCGATGCGGTTCATCGCCGACTACGCGCGCGGCAAGCGCGACCCCTCGTCGGTCCGCTTCGCCGACGAGCGCCTGCGTTCGATCACCGAGGCGACGTACGGGTGCTGCATCTACCAGGAGCAGCTGATGGAGATCGCGAAGCAGATGGCGGGGTTCAGCGGCGCCGAGGCGGACGACCTGCGCAAGGCGGTGGGGAAGAAGAAGCGCGACCTGATGGCGCGGATGAAGGACAAGTTCCTCGCCGGGCTGGGCCAGTCAGAGACTGATTCTCGGGTCGCGAAGGAGCTCTGGTCCCTGATGACCGCTGCGGCCGACTACAGCTTCAACAAGTGCGCGTCCAGCGATACTCGTGTGATCCTCCCCGACGGCGAGCGCATCACGCTGTCCCAGGCCCACAACACGCAGCCCAGGGTGATCATGGCGATGTGGCCTGACGGCGAAGTCAGGCCACATCGGATCCAGAGGATCGTTCGCACAGGCCGCAAACCGCTTTTCAGGGTTCGCTGTGAAAGCGGTCGACAGATCAAGGCCACGGCTGATCACAGGCTTCTGACGACCGCCGGTTACAAGCGGATTTCTGAGATGAAGAGCGGCACTGAACTCATCACTCAGCCAATGATCAGCGAGAAGCAGCGAGCTGCGCGTCGGATGACGATGACCCGGCTCGCGCAACGGCCTGAGCGCAAGGCGCAGGACAAGGGGGCGGCCGCGCGCATGCGCGTATATCAGGCGACCCGAAGCCACGCAGAGAAGGCTGCGCACATGCACCGGATGCATCAGCTGCATTCCGACCTGACTCGGGCAGGGGTGGCGGCGATGCACGAGCGTGTCAAGTGGCTGCACGCGAACGATCCCGAGTGGCATCGCGCCCACATGGAGAAGGGCCTTGCGACCGTTCAGGACGTTCGGGCGACGGGCCCCGGCTTCGGGCGGTGCTCAATCGCGTCGAACGGCATGTGGTGCGCTTCGGACGCGGAGCGCGAGATGTGCGAGTGGCTGATCGAGCAGGGCATCGAGTTCGAGATGCACAAGGTGCTTCCTAACGGTTGTATCTGCGACTTCTACTTCGAGGGCCTCTACTGGGAGATGGATGGCATGGATCGCACCGCGGAGTTCTTCCAGGAGAAGTACGGCGAACTTCCTCATGTCGTGGTCACTCCTGAGGACTTCCGGTACGTCGTTGACGGCGTGCTCCAGGGCCGGGAGCACGTTCACAACGGAGACCCCATTCTCAGCATCGAGCCTTGTGGGGAAGGCCCGACCTACGACATTGAGATGGCGCCTGATGGCCCTCTGAACTTCATCGCGAACGGCATCGTCTCGCACAACTCGCACGCCGCCTGCTACGCGCTGATCGCGTACCACACCGCCTACCTGAAGGCGAACTACCCGGCCGAGTACATGGCGGCGCTGATCTCGTCCGTGATGTCCACGAAGGACAAGGTCCCGTTCTTCGTCAACCGCTGCCACCAGATGGGCATCGAGGTGCTGCCGCCCGACGTCAACGCCTCCGAGCACGGCTTCGTCGTCTCGGGCAAGCGGATCCGCTTCGGGCTCGACGCCGTCAAGAACGTCGGCCACGCCGCGGTCCACGCGATCCTCGCCGCGCGCGCCGACGGGGGCGAGTTCTACTCGCTGTGGGACTTCTGCGAGCGGGTGGACGTACGCGCCGTCAACAGGCGCGCGACGGAGTGCCTGGTCAAGTGCGGAGCGCTCGACTCCACCGGCGCCACCCGCAAGGCGATGCTCGAGGCGCTCCCGCGGGCGCAGGCGAACGGGCAGAAGGCCCAGGAGGACGCCCAGCGCGGCCAGTCCTCGATCTTCGACCTCGGCGGCGAGTCGTCGGACACCGGCCCCTCGATCGGCCGCCAGCACCCCTCGCTCCTCGGCGAGGAGCTCGACTCTCGCGAGCTCCTGCGGCTGGAGAAGGAGACGCTGGGGACCTTCCTCTCGGAGCATCCGCTCTCCGAGGTGCGCGACGCGCTCCGCGCCCGGGTCGACTGCTCCCTGTCCGAGCTCGCGTCGACCGCGGACGGCTCCTGGGTCACGGTCGGCGGCCTCGTCACCGAGTCCAAGAAGGTGAGGACGAAGCGCGGCGACGACATGATGTTCGCGACACTCGACGACCTCGAGGGCCAGGTCGAGATGCTCGTCTTCAACTCGGCCTTCGCCACCAGCGCCGCGAGGATCGAGATCGACCGCGTGGTCCTGGTCCGCGGCCGCGTCGACCACAAGGAGCGGGGGGAGACGAAGCTGGTCGTCCAGGAGGCGGAGGCCTTCGAGCCCACCGACGCGGAGCGCAGGGCCGCCCGCCGCGAGCACCCCGCGGCCGCCGAAGGCCCGCTGGTCCTCCACATCGACGCCGCGGACTTCCCGCCGACCCTGTTCGACGAGCTGCGCTCGGTGCTCGCCAACTTCCCGGGCGAGAGCGAGGTGCTCGTGAGGATGCGGACCCGCGCCGGCACCCGGGAGCTGCGGCTGGGGCGTGAGTACCGCGTCGCGCCCTCGCACGGCCTGCGGGCCGAGCTCGACTCGCTGCTCGGCCCCCAGGCGCTCGCGGCTTAGCACACTTCACCTAGCACACTTCATGCTGGAGGGGGGATCTCGGCGGTACGGGTATGCCCCACAGCCTCCGCCCGGTGGTCTTACACTCCGCCCGTGGCCCTGAAGCAGAGAGGAGAGGAGACGGCGAAGGCCGGCGAGTGCCGGCAGTGCCAGACCTTCTGCGACAAGCTGGTCGAGCCGCGCGGCTGCCTCGAGCTGCGATGCCGCTACCTGTACAGCTACCTCGACGGGCTGAGCGGACGGCGCTTCATGGGCTGCATGCGCAAGGTCTTCAAGGGCGAGATCGACATCGACGCGTTCGAGGCCGCGGAGCGCAACGGGGGCTACGGCGGGATCAAGATGACGGGCGATCCGCTCCCGCAGTGCCAGTTCAGCATCGAGCCGGCCTATGAGGGCGAGGGGCCGGACTTCGAGTGCGTGAACCCGCGGTTCTTCGACTGCACCGACGCGGGCGCCGAGGGCATGCGGGTCTTCGACCTTCGCGACGCGCTGACTTAGCGCTGACCGCCGGCGCGTTCAACCGCGTCGCTTCAGCCCCTCCCGCCGCAGCCGCTTCGCGGTCCGCACCTCGTCGAGGTCGTGCTCCGCGTCGTCGGACTTGTTGGTCTCGATCAACGCGGGGAGCTTCTCGAACCGCGGCTCGGAGAGAAAGGGGCGCAGTCCGGCCTTCCCCATCTCGCCGCTGCCGAGGTCGGCGTGGCGATCGCGGTTCGAGCCCTGGGGCGCGGCGGAGTCGTTCACGTGCAGGGAGAGCACGCGGTCGAGTCCGACCTTGGCGTCGAGCCCGTCCACAACCAGCGTCATAGCGTCCGGGGCGCCGATCTCGAACCCGGAGGCGAACAGGTGGCAGCAGTCGATGCACACGCCGAGCCGCCTGTCGCCGCCGCCCTGCTCGATCAGATCCGCGAGCTCGTCGAAGTTGCGACCGAGCGGTCCCTGCGTCCCGGCCGTGTTCTCGAGCAGCAGCGGGCTGGAGTCCGACTCGGCGAGCACCTCGCGTATCGCCTTTCCGGCGCGCTTCATCGCCTGGGCGTGAGGGTCCTGCTTGCGCGAGCCCGCATGGACGACGACCCCCGCGGAGCCGATCCCGTCGCCGACCCGCAGCGCGTGGGCCAGCGACTGCGTGGACTTCCGCCTCATCTCACTGTCCGTGGTCGCGAGGTTGATCAGGTAGATCGCATGGATCACCACCGCCTCGATGCGTGATCCGTCGATCGCCTCCCGGAAGGCCGCGAAGTCGTCGTCGGTGTACCGGGTCGGCCGCCACGCGCGCGGGCTCTGATTGAAGATCTGGATTGCGTCGGCCTCCCGCTCCACGCCGCGCTCGACGGCGCGATCGAGTCCACCGGCTGTGGAAACATGAATCCCGATCACCAAGATGGAATCGCAAGTCCGCGTTCGCTTCGCCCCGTCCCCGACCGGCGCCCTGCACCTCGGGGGCGCTCGAACCGCACTCTACAACTGGCTGATGGCAAGGGGCTCGGGCGGAGCGCTCGTGCTGCGGATCGAGGACACCGACCGCGAGCGCTCCACCTCCGAGAACGTCGAGCAGATCCTCGACGCGCTGCGCTGGCTCGAGCTCGACTGGGACGAGACCCACAGCCAGCACGAGCGCGCCCCGCACCACCGGGAGCGGCTCCGCGAGCTGGTCGAGGCGGGCCACGCGTACCCGGACCCGGCGACCGCCGAAGACGTCAAGGCGTGGAAGCAGGCCCACGGCGGCGCGGGCTACCGCGGCGAGCCACGGGAGGAGGCCGGCGCCGCGATTCGCCTCCGGGTCCCCGACGAGGGCGATACCGTGGTCGAGGACGCGATCCGGGGCGAGATCCGGTTCGAGAACCGCCTCCTCGACGACTACGTGATCGCGCGAAGCGACGGCTCGGTGCTCTACAACTTCGCGGTCGCGGTCGACGACGCGGAGATGGAGATCACCGACGTCGTCCGCGGCGACGATCATCTCTCCAACACCCCGCGCCAGCTCGTCGTGCTGCGGGCGCTCGGGGCGAAGCCGCCGCGCTACGCCCATCTCCCGCTGCTCCATGGTCCCGACGGAAAGAAGCTCTCCAAGCGCCACGGCGCGGTCTCGGTCGAGGCGCTTCGGGAGGAGGGGTACCTGCCCGCTGCGGTCCGCAACTACCTCGCGCTCCTCGGCTGGGGGACCGAGGATGACACGACGCTGATGAGCACCGCGGAGCTGGTCGAGCGGTTCAGCATCGAGCGGGTCGGGCGTTCCTCGGCGATCTTCGACGAGCAGAAGCTGCGGTGGATGAACGGGCGCTTCATGCGCAAGCTGCCGCTCGAGGAGTACGAGCGCCGCGTGGCCGCGCACCTCGGGTCGACCGACCCCGCGGCGCGGGAGGCGTTCGAATCCGCGCCGCCCGAGCGGCGACGCGCCGCATGCGAGATCGTTCAGGAGAAGGCGCAGACGCTCGACGAGGTGTGGCCGCTCGTCCGGTTCCTGTTCGAGGAGCCCGGCGACGACCCCGCGGCGTGGGAGCGGGTGATGACCGCGGAGGCCGGACCGCTGCTCGTCGCCGCGCTCGAGGCGCTGCGCGACAGCGCGAGCTTCGAGCCGGAGGCGATCGAGGGGGCGCTGCGGGCGCTCGTCGAGCGCCGCGAGGTGAAGCCGAAGCAGGTCTTCCAGCCGCTCCGGGTCGCGATCACCGGTGGCACCGTCTCTCCGGGGATCTTCGAGTCGCTCTCGGCGCTCGGCAGGGAGGACGCGGAAGCGCGCATAGAGCGTGCTCTGGAGCGACTCTCGGCGCCTCAGCGCTAAGCCTCCGGCCCTCAGCTGCCGATAGGGGTGGACAAGCGCACGATGGAGGCACGGGGCAGTCGGGAGCTCCTCCCTCCTCGCGGTCCCGGATGGCCCGAGCAGCGAAGCCACGCAAGAGAGGCACCAAGCCGAAGAGCGCCGGCGCGAAGTCGCGCGGCGCGAGCTCGAGCGGCTCCGGGCGCCGAAAGCGGGCCAAGGACAACGGCGCGCCGCCTCCGCGCACGCGCGGCATGGGACGGGGGGGTCACCGGCTCGCCGAGGCGTTCGCGGCCGTTGAGCGCCTGCCCATGCTCGCCGAGTCCATGCGCCGCCTCGGCCGCATGCTCGGCAAGCCGGCCGCATCCGAAGGCGAGGTGACCGAGACGGTCGAATCGGATCTCTCGCTCGTCGTCGCGGTGATCCGCGCCGCGTCCGCGAACGGTGCGGCGAGCGGCCGGGTGTGGGGCGTGGCCGACGCCGTCGGGGCGCTCACCCCGGCCGGCGTCGGAGCGACCGCCGAGGAGCTCGACGCGTACGAGATCTTCGAGCCGCCCCGCGAGTGGCAGCATCAACTCGAGCCCCTGCGCCGGCACAGCGTCGCGACACGACACGCCGCGGTCCGCGTCGCAGAGCTCGGCGGGCACGCCAACTGGGACGAGCTGGCGCTCGCCGCGATGCTGCACGACGTCGGGCGGCTCGTCCTCACGTGGCTGTACCCCGGGTATCCGGAGCTGGTCGACCAGCGGTCCGGCGCGCCCGAGCAGCGGGTCCAGGCCGAGCGCCGGGAGCTGGGCATAGACCACGCGCTGGTCGGCGGCGTGCTGACCCGGCGCTGGGGCCTCCCGCCCGCGGTGACCTCGACGGTGGAGCGCCATCATGCGACGGACGCCGACGGTCCGGTCGCCGTGATCGCGCTTGCGGACCAGGTCGCACACCACGGCCACGGAGACCCGGTGTCGGCGGAACGGCTCACGGAGCTGGGTTCCCGGGCGGGGGTCGAGGGCGAGCGGCTGGAGAGCCTGCTTTACGAGTTCCCCTACGCCCACACCCCGCGCCGTCGCGCGCCCGAGCCCTGCCCGCTGTCCGGGCGGGAGCTCGATGCCCTGCGAGGGCTCGCGGAGGGGAGGGTGTACAAGGAGATCGCCGAGGATCTGTCGCTGTCGGCGAGCACAGTGCGCACCCATCTCCACAACGTGTACCGCAAGCTGGGCGCGATCGATCGCGCCCAGGCGGTGCTGATCGCCCGAGACCGCGGCTGGATCTGATCTAGTCGATTAGGGAGTTGCGGATGCCGATCGCGACCGCGTGCGCGCGGTCCCGTGCGCGGAGCCGGGAGAGGAGCTGCTTGGTGTGCGTCTTCACCGTCTCGGTGCCGAGGCCGAGCCTGCGCGCCACCTGGGTGGTCGAGTTCCCGTCGGCGAACAGCTGCAGGATCTCGCGCTGGCGCCGGGTGAGGCTCTGGCCCGCCCGCCTGCGCCGGCTTCCGGCGGCGGGGTCGATGAAGGTCTCGGAGTCCGCGGCGGCCTCGACCGCGCGACCGAGCTGCTCGGGGGCGGAGCTCTTGGCGACGAAGGCGGTGGCGCCGGCGTCGATCGCCTCGTTCACGAGGTGGCGCTCGGGCCGGTCGCCGTGCGCGACGATCCCGAGCCCGGGCTGCGCCTTCAGCAGCGCGCGGATCGTCCCCGCACCCCACAGTGAGCCCGACGCGCTGTCGCCGGGCGGGCGCATGTCGACGATCGCTACGTCGAAGGCGCCGACGTCAGTCAGGAGCTGGAGGGCGTCCGCTCCGTTGTCGGTTTCCTCGACCTCGTAGCGGTCGCCGAGCACCTCGCGTACCCCTACGCGCACCATCGGCTGGCGATCTATCACCAGGCATCGCGACGCCTCGCTCAGGAGCCCCTCCGTATCGCTCGAGCACCGACCGGACGCGCCGATCGTACCGCAGGAGCAGACACGCGACCACGATCCCGACGAGGTCGATCCCGAGGTCCGAAACGGTCCCCGAGCGGCCCTCGACGAAGCTCTGGTGATACTCGTCCGCGACCGCGTATGCGAAGGCGATCGCGGCCCCGAGGGGCAGCGCCCGATGGGTCAGGGGCCGCAGCGCCCAGAACCACAGCATCGCGAGCGCGCCGAACACCGCCGCGTGGGCGAGCTTGCGCAGGATCAGGTCCAGGACGCCGAGCCCCGAGTCGAGGTCCTGCTGGGCGGAGAGCACGAAGATCAGCGCCATCAGCGCGAGCGGCACCGGGGCGCGCCTTGCGGCTATGGCGATCGGGCTCACGGCTCGTATTGTCGTGCTGTAGAACCCCTCGCGATGATCTCGGTCACCTCCAAGTCACGCTACGCGGTCGTCGGGATGGCGGAGCTCGCGCGCTCGGCCGACGGTCGTCCCGTCCCGATCGCCACGGTGGCGGAGCGCCGCGGGATGCCGGTGCAGTTCCTCGAGCAGCTCTTCTCGACCCTGCGCCGCTCGGGGCTGCTCGACAGCCGCCGCGGGATGAGGGGCGGCTACACGCTCGCCCGCCCGGCCGACGAGATCACGGTGCTCGAGGTCGTCCAGGCGCTCGACGGCAGGGTAGGGGAGGAGGGCAAGGAGGCCGGCGGGATCTGGGCCGAGGGCGTGGACGCGCTCCGCGACGTGTTCTCGCGCACCACGATCGCCGACATCGCCCGCCGCGAGGCCGAGGACGCCGGCTCGCGGATGTACCACATCTGACGAGAGGGCCGGTTTCCCGCTCTAGCAAGCGGGCCGGCCCTCTCGGCGTCAACGAGACGTCAATGGCTGGCGGCCCAGTCGCGCCGCGGTCGGGGCGATGACGTGATTCCGTCGGATAGTCAGGACGATGGGCAGATCCACGACATACGCGACTATCGAGCTTCGCGAGCTGCTGGGCCACGACATCGCCCGGAGCATCTTCCACATTGCCCTCGCTCACCTCCAGGCGCGCGGCTCTGAGCCCGGGCGCCGGCGCCGAGCCGTCGTGAGACAGGCTGCCGAGGCAACCGAGATC